>JBMOEP010000146.1:0-5575 GCA_049314675.1 Phenylobacterium sp. | reverse complement strand
CGGGTGAGGGGGTCAACGGCGCCGCCTCAGCCCGAATCCGACCTGACCCTAGAACAGCGAACTCTTGGACCCAGTGACCTCGTCGTAGCGATGGACCCGGACGGCCTGGACCAGGCCGAAGCCGATCATCACCGTCAGCATGACCGAGCCGCCGTAGGACAGGAGGGGCATGGGTACGCCCACCACCGGTGCCATACCCATCACCATCGCCCCGTTGATCAGCACATAGAGGGCGAAGGTCGAGGTGACCCCCGCCGCCGTCAGGCGGCCGAAGTGGGAGTGCGCCACCGAGGCCGTGTGCAGGGACGTGAAGATGACGGCGCAATAGAGCAGCAGCACCGCCATGCAGCCGAGGAACCCGAACTCCTCGGCCAGGGTGGCGAAGATGAAGTCCGTCTGTTTCTCCGGAAGGAAGTTGAGCTGGCTCTGGGAGCCCAGGCCATAGCCCTTGCCCATGAGGCCGCCGGAGCCCAGGGCGATCTTGGACTGCAGGAGATGGTAGCCGGAGCCCGAGGGGTCGCTCTCCGGGTTCAGGAAGGTCAGGATCCTCTGCCTCTGGTAGTCGTGGAGGCCGAAGAGGATGAAGGCTGGTGCCGCCAGGGCGGCAAGTCCCGCCCCCGCGAAGATGAACCGCCAGGACAGGCCGGCCAGGATCACCACCGTCAGGCCGGTCAGGGCTAGCAGCATGGCGGTCCCAAGGTCAGGCTGGTGGGCGACGAGCAGGGTCGGGGCGGCGATCAGGGCCACCGGGATCAGCAGATACCAGGACAGGCGCGCCCGGTCCGCGGACAGGCCGTGATAGCAGCGGCCAAGGGCCAGGACGAGGCCCAGCTTCATGATTTCCGAGGGCTGGAAACTGCCAAGGGGCCCCAGGTCCAGCCACCTCTGCGCGCCCATGCGGACGTCGCCGACCACCTCCACTGCGATCAGCAGGATGAGGCCCAGGGCGTAGAGCGGATAGGCCACCGCCGCCCAGACCCTGAGGTCGATGACGGCCAGGACCACCATCAGGACGAAGGCCACACCAAAGCGGATCAGGTGGTTGGCCGCCCAGGGCTCCCAGCTGGAGCCGGCGATGGAGAACATCATCAGGGCGCCGGCACCCGCGATCAGGATCAGGGCGAGGGAGAAGACACGGTCGATCTCGAGGAGCTTGTCGATCAGCCGGCCGCGCTCGGCCCGGGACGTCAATCCGCCGAAGGTCATGCGGGCGCCTCCGGTACAGCCGGGCCCTGTGCGACGGTCGCCGCCGGAGCCGGAGGCCGCTCGATCCGGCCGCGAAGCTCGGGATCCTGCAGCAGGGCCAGCCGCATGAGGTCCCGGGCCCGGGGCGCCGCCGCCTGGGCGCCGAAGCCCCCATGCTCCACCAGGACCGCCACCGCATAGCGCGGCGCGTCATGGGGGGCAAAGCCGACGAACCAGGCGTGGTCACGCAGATGCCAGGGACCATTGGTGCCGTGCACGCCCCGTCCGCCATTCTTGTAGTTGTAGCCCTGCGCCGTTCCGGTCTTGCCGGCCATGCGGATGTCGCCCAGGCCGATCTGGCCGGTTCGCGCGGCCGTGCCCCGTGTGGTCACCGAGGCCATGGCCTCGCGGACGAAGTCCAGATGATCGGGGTTGAACCCCAGGTCGGGGGCTGCGGACCCCTCGGGGGTGGGCACACCGCCGATGGAGCGGATCAGGCGGGGCGACAGGGCCTTGCGGCCATTGGCCATGCGGGCCGTCATCACGCATTGCTGCAGGGCGTTGACCAGGGTGTAGCCCTGGCCGATCCCCATGCTGGGGGTCTCTCCCGGATGCCAGACCGGGTCCCGCTTGAAGGTGCGCTTCTTGTACTCGGTGTCAGGCACCAGGCCCTTGCGCTGGCCGGGGATCCCGATGTCGTAGGTCTCGCCAAGGCCGAAACGCCGGGCCACCGCCGCGATCCGGTCCGGTCCCAGCTTGAGGGAAATGGTGTAGAAATAGGTGTCGCACGAGGTCGAGATGGCGTCGTGCAGGTCGGTGCGGCCGTGCACGCCGTCGCACCGCCAGCGCCGGTTGCCGAAGTTCCAGAAGCCCGGGCAGCTGACCGTCATCTTGGGATCGATGCCAAACTCCAGGGCGGCGATGGCGACCAGGGTCTTGAAGGTCGAGCCCGGCGGATAGGTGGCGGTCAGCGCCTTGTTGAACAGGGGCTTGTGGTCATACTCGGCAAGGGCGCGGTACTCCGTCCCGCTGAGGCCGCGGACGAAACGGTTGGCGTCGAAGCTGGGCGCCGAGATCAGGGCCAGGATATCGCCCGACCGGCAGTCCATCATCACTGCCGCGCCGCTCTCCTCGCCGAAGGACTCCAGGCCGCGGAGCTGTAGGTCCATGTCGAGGCTGAGCTGGACCTCCTTCCCGGCGAGGGCCGGAATGTCGCCTCCCGGAGCGAGGCGTACCTGGCGGCCGCGGGCGTCAACCTCGACCTTCTGCGCACCCGGGCGGCCTCTCAGCTTCAGGTCGAGGGACTTCTCCAGTCCCTGGCGGCCGATCCGGAACCCCGGATGAAGCATCATGGGCTCGGAGTTGGGGCCGGTCTCGGTGATGTCTTCCTTGTTCACCTTGGCCACATAGCCGATCACGTGGGCGAAGGCGCCGCCATGCGGATAGACCCGCACCTCGCCCATGTCGGCCGTCACTCCGGGAAGCTCCGTGGCGCGGATGTTCACCGCTGAGAACTGTTCCCAGGTGATGTCCTCCATGATCGCCACCGGCGTGCTGCGGGGCGCATTGCCGATGTCCCGGAGGATGCGTTGGCGCCGGGCGTCGTCCATGGGCAGGTAGTCCGCCAGGGTCGAGATCATGGCCTCGGGGTCCTGGTCCTTCTGGCGGGCGTAGAGCAGCCGGAAGTTGGGACGGTTAGTGGCCAGGATGGCGCCGTTCCGGTCGATGATCACCCCGCGCGGCGGGGGCACCAGCCGGAAGTTGAACTGGTTGGAGGTCGACAGCTTCGCGTAGCGGTCCGTCTCGACGAGCTGGAGCGAGGCGAGGCGCCCGCCGAGGGCGGCCACCCCCAGGGCAATGCCGCCGCCGAGCAGGAAGGTCCGCCGGTGGAAAATGCTCTGCCGGGCGTTGACGTCGGAAAGGATGATCGAGGGCTGGGTCACGAAGGTCAGCGGAACCGGATGTCGGCGTCGCGGAAGTACGCGATCAGCCAGACGGTGAAGGGAAAGAGCAGGACGGTGGATAGCCACTGCAGGCCGGTCGCCGCAAGGGCGGGTGGGCTTCCGGTCACGCCAGCGGCGATCAGCCAGCCCACGCCCTGGGCGACCAGGCAGCTGACCGCATACCAGGCACCCAGTACCAGGTTCGACTGGCCGGCAAGGACGTTACGGATGGCCAGGACCGGCAGGTAGCCCGCCAGCAGAGAGATGGCCCAGAGGCCGGACGGGGCGCCCCAGAGCACGTCGAGGGCGAGGCCACCCAGCAGCAGGGCAAAGGCCGGAGCCAGGGCCGGGCGGATGACCCCCCAGGCAAAGGCCGGGACCATCAGGGTCACGGGTTCCGGAAGGGGCAGGCCGAGCACGTGGATCGGCGTCGCCAGGACCAGGCTCAACGTCAGGCAGGCCAGCAGCGGTGCCCCGACCCAGCGGGAGAGTCTCAACGGACGGGCAATGGCGGTCATGTGGCAGGCTCCCGGGCGGGCGCAGGCTGGGCGGCCGGGGGCGGCGGAGGCTTTGCCTGAGCGGGCCTCGCCTGAACGGGTTTTGCCTGAGTGGGCTTTGCCTGAGTGGGCTTTGCCTGAGTGGGCTTTGCCTGAGTGGGCTGTGCCTGAGTGGGCTGTGCCTGAGTGGGCTTCGGCTTTGGAACGGGAAGGGCGGGTACCGGGGTCGGCGGCGGCGGCGGCGAGGGCCGGCTCAGGGCACGCAGGTCCTCGAGCTTCACAAAGTCCTCGAACATCACGATCCGGACATAGTCGATGGGTGCAGCGTCAGTGGCCAGCTGGACCCGCCATCCCCCGTCTGCGCCGCGGACGACGCGTCCGACCGCAAGGCCACGGGGCAGGACGCCGCCATCCCCGGAGGTCAGGACCAGGTCGCCCTCGCGCGCCGCGTCCCGTCCCCTCAGGTAAGCCAGTTCCGGTGCCCAGCCGCCATCCCCTGTCAGGATCGCCCGGGCACGGGTGCGCTGGATCATGACCGGGGTGCGGGAGGCCGCGTCGGTCAGCATGAGCATCCGGCTGACCCGAGGCGTGACACCGATCACCCGGCCCGCAAGGCCGTTCTCGGTCAGCACCGGATGGCCGACCTTCACGCCGCGTTCCGATCCGGCGTTGATGAGGCGGGTGTTGGCGTAGGGGCCCCGGCTCTCGCTGACCGCCCTTGCGGTGACCATGGGCGCAGGCGGGTCCAGGGACAGGCCCAGGAGGGCACGGTATCGGGCGTTCTCGTCCGCGAGGGTGACCGCCTTCTCACGCCAGGTGCGGGCGGCGGCCAGCTCGGACTTCAGGCGACGGTTCTCGGAGACCGCGAAAAAGTAGCCGGTGATCCCCTGCCCGACACCCCCCATCCAGCGGACGGGGGTCGCCAGGGCTCCGGTGACCGGAGCAACCACCTGGTCCGAGGCCCTGCGCAGGGCGCTGGAGGCACCTGCCTGATAGGTCTGTCGCCGGTCCGCCATCAACAGGGCGAAGGCCACCAGGAGGGCCACAACAGCGGCTGCCGCCGCGCCCAACAGAAGGGGCAGTCTCACCTCGCCGAAGGGATTGTCCCTGAAAGACACGGAACCGACGATCTCCCCCGGGCCCCGACCGAAGGAGGCCCCCCTGCTCTACGCTGCCGACCAGCTCCGCCTAGATTTCCCGTTCCCGCGATTCCCGCCAGAGCCGCGTCAGGCCGCGCCGGCGTCCATGACGCTCTTCATCCAGGCCGGATGCTCGAGCACCTTGCCGCAACCCAGGGCCACGCAGGAGAGCGGATCGTCAGCGACGGTGACCGGCAGGCCGGTATGGTCGCGGATTTCGGCATCCAGTCCCCTCAGGAGAGCGCCGCCGCCCGTGAGCATGATGCCCTTGTCGGCGATGTCGGACGCCAGCTCTGGCGGCGTGGACTCCAGGGCCATCTTCACGGCGTCGACAATCTGGGACACCGGCTCAGACAGCGCATCCGCCGCCTGCCTCTCGGCCACGCGGACCTCCCGCGGGACGCCCTGCATGAGGTCGCGGCCCTTGACGTCGATGGCCAGGCCGTCGCCCTCCTCGGGCACCCGGGCGGTGCCGATTTCCTTCTTGATCCGCTCGGCCGTGGTCTCGCCAATGAGCAGGTTAAAATTGCGGCGCATGTACGAAATGATGGCCTCGTCCATGATGTCGCCGCCAACCCGGACCGAGCGGGAATAGACAACGCCCGAGAGGGAGAGCACCGCCACCTCTGTGGTGCCGCCGCCGATGTCCACCACCATAGAACCCGTGGCCTCGTGGATCGGCAGGCCGGCACCGATGGCCGCCGCCATGGGCTCATCCATCAGGGCCACGCGGCGGGCGCCAGCGTTCAGGCAGCTGTCCTTGATGGCCCGGCGTTCCACCGCCGTGGCGCCCGAGGGCACGCAGACGATG
>JBMOEP010000145.1:0-5628 GCA_049314675.1 Phenylobacterium sp. | reverse complement strand
GCGATTGGCATCGTCGTTCTCGAGGAAGGGGATCATGGACGCGGCAACTGAGACCACCTGCTTCGGCGACACGTCCATAAGATCGACATCGGCCTTGGGGAGCAGCGACGGTTCGCCGTTGATCCGGCCCGGGACCAGGTCCTCGACGATCTCGCCATTCTCGATCTTGATGTTGGCCTGGGCGATGACGTGCTTGGCCTCCTCCATCGCGGACATGTAGACCACCTCGTCGGTGATCTTGCCGTCCTTCACCCGGCGGTAGGGGCTTTCAATGAAGCCGTACTTATTGACCACCGCGTGCGTCGCAAGCGAGTTGATCAGGCCAATGTTTGGACCTTCCGGTGTTTCGATGGGGCAGATCCGGCCGTAGTGGGTCGGGTGCACGTCGCGCACCTCAAAGCCGGCGCGCTCACGGGTAAGGCCGCCGGGGCCGAGGGCCGAGAGGCGCCGCTTGTGGGTGATTTCCGACAGCGGGTTGGTCTGGTCCATGAACTGGGACAGCTGGGACGAGCCGAAGAACTCGCGCACCGCCGCCGCCGCCGGCTTGGCGTTGATCAGGTCGTGCGGCATGACCGTGTCGATGTCGACAGAGCTCATGCGCTCCTTGATGGCGCGCTCCATGCGCAGCAGGCCGACCCGGTACTGGTTCTCCAGGAGTTCACCCACCGAACGCACCCGGCGGTTGCCGAGATTGTCGATGTCGTCGATCTCGCCGCGGCCGTCCCGGAGGCCGACCAGGGTCTTGAGGACCGCAAGGATGTCGTCCTTACGAAGCACGCGGACGTCATCGGGGCAGTCCAGTTCCAGTCGCATGTTCATCTTCACGCGGCCGACTGACGACAGGTCATAGCGTTCAGAGTCGAAGAACAGCGACTTGAACATGGCCTCCGCCGCCTCGACGGTCGGGGGCTCGCCCGGGCGCATGACCCGGTAGATGTCGAACAGAGCGTCTTCCCGGGCGGTGTTCTTGTCGACCCGCAGGGTATTGCGGATATAGGCGCCCATGGTCACGTCATCGACGTCGAGAAGGTCAAAGCTGGAGAAGCCCTGGGCCTCAAGCTCAGCGATCACGCCGGGGTCCAGTTCGTCACCCGCCTCGGCATAGATCTCGCCTGTTTCCATGTTGACGAGGTCGCGGGCCATATAGCGTCCCGACAGGGCCTCTGGCGGCAGCAGCAGGCTGCTCAGGCCGGCGTCTGCGAAGCGCTTGGCATTGCGGGCGGAGATCTTCTGGCCGGCTGGCGCCACCTCTTCGCCGGTCTCTGCATTCACCAGGGCGAATTCGGGCTTCACGCCCCGCCAACGGTCCGGACGGTAGGGGGTGGTCCATCCACCTTCACGCTTCTGGCAGGTCACCGTGTCATAGAAGGTCCCGAGGATCTCCTCGCCATCCATGCCCAGGGCCATCAGGAAGGTCGTCGCCGGCAGCTTCCGGCGCCGGTCGATACGGACAAAGACCACATCCTTGGCGTCGAATTCAAAATCCAGCCAGGAGCCGCGGTAGGGGATGACCCGGGCGGCGAACAGCAGCTTGCCGGAAGCGTGGGTCTTGCCCTTGTCGTGGTCGAAGAACACGCCGGGCGAGCGGTGCATCTGGGAGACAATGACGCGCTGGGAGCCATTGGAAACGAAGGTGCCCTTTTCGGTCATGAGCGGGATGTCGCCCATGTAGACGTCCTGCTCCTTGATATCCTTGACGGACCGGGCGCCGGTTTCCTCGTCGGTTTCAAACACGATCAGGCGAAGCTTTACCTTCAGCGGAGCGGCGAAGGTCATGTCGCGCTGGACGCACTCCTCGACGTCGTACTTGGGCTCCTCGAACTCGTAGGAGACGTACTCAAGGACCGCGCGCTCATTGAAGTCCTTGATCGGAAATACCGACCGGAAGACCGCTTCCACGCCCTCATCCCGGCGTTGGCCCACAGGGGTTTCGCGCTGCAGGAACTGCTCGTAGGACGAACGCTGGACCTCGATGAGGTTAGGCATCTGGACGGCTTCGGGGATGCGGCCGAAGGACTTGCGGATCCGCTTCTTGCCGGTGAAGGACTGAGCCATTGTCTACCCTTGAACCGCGCGCGGGAGGTCCCCGTGCGCTGGAATACGTTTCCTGGCGTCCACCCTCGAACCTCCGGGTTACCGGAGACCGGACGCTGGAAGCCCCCTTTACGCCGGGGGCGTTCCCTCGCACGGCGGGAGGGCGAAATGCCGTGCCTCGGAACATAGGCGCGTAAAACGTCTGGCCAGAGCCAGTGGATTCACGAATAGCGGGGGATAGGCGATCGTGAGAAGAAAGGGAAGATGCCTGAGAAAGAATTCAGCCACAGTCCCTGGTCCATCCGCCAACGTTCTGCGGATGCCCTCCCCTCCCGGCGCCTCATCGCAGTGGCGGGTACCGCAGGCCTGGTAGCCAGCCTGGGCAAGATGCCCGCCATGGCAGGTCCCCCCGGGCCCAACTTCGGCCCCTGCAGCGGGATCATCGCGTCATCGCCCCTGACGCGGTTCACCTGGGTCCGCGGTGAGGCTGGAGACGGCCGCGCCTTCCAGCTGGACCGTCCCTTCCGGGTCGCTTCCGTCTCCAAGATGATCGCAGCCCGAGTAATCGTGCCGATCGCTGAGGCGCTGCCGGACGGCCTGGAAGCGGATGTCTCTGATCACCTCGGTTTTCGTCTCCGGCGACCTGCTTGGCCAGACCAGCCGATCCGACTGCGCCACCTCCTGTCCCACACCAGCGGGCTGCGGAATGGGCCCAGCTATCCGGTTCCCGCCGGACGGTGCCTGGTCGAGGCCTTCACGCCGGGCGCGCGCAACTATGATGGAGGGGCCTGGTTCGGACCCGATGCCTTTCCGCCAGGCGCGAGGTTCGGTTACGCCGACGTCAATTTCGCCCTCCTCGCCCAGTGGGCAGAGCAGGTTACCGGCCTGCGCTTTGACCGGTTGATGCGCGAGCAGTTGTTTGATCCTGCGGGAATCGACGCGGGCTACAATTGGAGTGGGGTGACCGCCCGGGCCCGGTCTCAGGCGGCACCCGGGCTGAGATGGGAAGGCGGGGCCTGGGTGACCCAGGTCGACGCCGCACCTCCGACTTGGCCGGCACCCACCTTCCTGGCGGCGGAGGAAAACTCCGGACTGAAGGATGACGACATTGCACCCGGCGAGAACGGCTTTGCATTTTCACCCCAGGGCGGACTTAGGATCAGCCTTGAAGGCATGGACAGGCTGGCCAGGCTCTTCCTCGCCGACCCCGGCCCCCTGCTCAGGATGGAGGCCCCCGCCTGGCGGATGGGACCCGGGGGCGCGGACAACGAGGGCGGCGTCTTCCAGGCCTATGGCCTGGGCGTACAGGTCCTGACCGGGAAGCGCGGTCCGGAAGGCGACGCCTTCTTCGGCCCGGATTCCGCTGACTGGCGTGGTCATCTCGGCGACGCCTATGGCTGGATGACCGGCCTGTTCTGGAATCGCCGGACCAGAGAGAGCCTCGCCTGGGCGCTGAACGGAATGCCCGAGACCAACCGACCCGCAGGCCGCAGGACTGTGCTGACATCCCCGGAAGAAGACCTCATCGCCCTTGGCCTCTCGGCACTCGGACACAAAACGGGCCCGGGGTGATCCCCGGGCCCGCCTGAAGTGACGCGAAATGGCGCCGTCCGACTACTTGATCTGGACGCTCGCGCCGGCTTCCTCGAGCTTCTTCTTGACCTCTTCGGCCTGCTGCTTGGAAACGTTCTCGACCACGTTCTGGGGCGCGCCCTCCACCAGGTCCTTGGCTTCCTTCAGGCCAAGGTCCGGACGGACACCGCGGACTTCCTTGATGACGTTGATCTTCTTGTCGCCGCCGCCGGTCAGGACGACGGTGAACTCGGTCTGCTCTTCGACGGCTTCGGCGGCAGCGCCAGCGCCCGGTGCCGCGGCGGCAACGGCGACGGGAGCTGCGGCGGAGACGCCCCACTTTTCTTCGAGCAGCTTGGAAAGCTCGGAGGCTTCCAGGACGGTCAGGGCGGAGAGGTCTTCAACCAGCTTTTCAAGCTTGGACATGGGTAGGTTTCCTTGGGATCAGGGGATGAGGGTGTTTTTCGGAAAGTGACGGTCAGGCGGCATCCTTGGCGGCGTAGGCGCCGAAGACACGAGCGAGCTGGCCGGCCGGAGCCTGAAGCACGCCGGCAATCTTGGTCGCAGGCGCCTGCACGAGCCCGATGAGCTTGGACCGGAGCTGGTCGAGCGACGGCAGGACGGCCAGGGCCCCCACGCCAGCGACGTCCAGAATGGTCTCGCCCATGAACCCGCCGCGGATGGCGAGCTTGTCGTTTTCCTTCGCGAACTGGCTGGTCACCTTGGCGGCGGTCACCGGGTCAGGCGCGAAGGCGATGGCGACGGGACCGGCGAAGAGGGCGTCGCCCGCCTCACCGAGGGATCCGGCCAGGGCCTTCTGGGCCAGGGTGTTCTTGACCACCTTGAAGTGGGCACCTTCCTTGCGGAGGCGTCCGCGAAGTTCCGTCATTTGCGCAACAGTCAGACCCAGATTGTGGGTCACGACCACGGCACCGGCGCCCGCGAAATCGCCCTTGAGCGCTTCGATGGCCACCTGCTTTTGAGCGCGGTCCATTGCGGTCTCCATACTCGGAACCGGCTTCGGGACCATTCCCGGAGCCGTACGCACGTCCGCCGGCCCGAAAGGACCCTTGGACGACCTGTCCGTGTGAGAAGCCGCGGCGCCGGTCCGCGGCAAGCCGCCGGCCGGTCATCCTCATCTTCCCGTCTCCCCGCGATACCGGAGGGGCTCCCCCGGCGATTATGGCCCCGGCGACCCCGGGACTCCGCAGTTCTTGGACAGGATCGGGGGAAACCCCCGAACCCGCCGCCTCCCGAGGGAGGGGCGAAACTCTAGAAGGCGCGGTGGCTACACGATGCGCCGCCGCGTGGCAAGGGTGTCGATGTCATCGATATCCCGGAGGTCAGGGGCGCTCGAAGATCGCCGCAATGCCCTGGCCGCCTCCGATGCACATGGTCTCCAGGCCATAGCGACCCTGGCGGCGGTCAAGCTCACGCAGCAGGTTGGCAAGGATCCGCCCGCCGGTGGCGCCGATGGGATGGCCGAGGGAAATCCCCGAGCCATTCACATTGAGGCGGTCGCGGTCATCCCAACCCCAGCCGCGCAGGACGGCCAGTACCTGCGGGGCGAAGGCCTCGTTGAGCTCGACGAGGTCGATGTCATCCCAGGACATGCCGGTGCGGGCGAACAGTCGCTCCACGGCGGGAACCGGGCCGATCCCCATGCGCGACGGATCGCACCCCGCCGCCGCCCAGCTGACGAACCACCCCATAGGATCGAGATTGAGCTCGGCGAGCTTGTCCTCGGCAACCACCAAGCAGGCCGCAGCTGCATCGTTCTGCTGGCTGGCATTGCCGGCAGTGACCACACCGCCCTTTTCGATCGGTCGCAGCTGGGAGAGGGAGTCCGCAGTGGCGTCGGGGCGGACCCCTTCGTCCTTCGTGAACAGGATCGGATCGCCCTTTTTCTGCTTCACCGAAACGGGAACCACCTCGTCGTCGAACTTGCCGGCAGCCCAAGCCGCCGCTGCGCGCTGGTGGCTCAACGCGGCGTATTCATCGCATTCCTGGCGGCTGATCTGA
>JBMOEP010000144.1:0-5655 GCA_049314675.1 Phenylobacterium sp. | reverse complement strand
AGGTAGGAATAGTAGCCGGCCGAGTAGGCGTCGGAGGTGAACAGGTGATTGAACTGCGGCAGGCGGTGCCGCATCACGATCTCCTTCGGCATGCCCAGCCGCGCCAGGCTCTCGCGTTCGAAGGCGTCGATGTTGGTCGGCGGCGTGGCCCGGGTGTGCAGGTCCATGTCAACCAGCGCCGAAGACATGTAGCTGACCGTCGCATAGCCCTGGTTGAAGGTCTGCGAGGCCTCGATCTTGTCGACCAGAGCCTGCGGCATGGGCTGGCCGGTTTCGACGTGCTTCATGAAGCCATCGAGGATGGGCCGGCTCAGCACCCAGTGCTCGTGAACCTGCGAGGGATACTCTACATAGTCCCGTGGTGTGTTGCCCAGCGCCGGATAGGTCACACTCGACGACAGGTAGTGCAGGGCGTGGCCGAACTCGTGGAACAGGGTCTCGGCGTCGTCCAGCGAGATCAGCAGCGGCTGGCCGGGCTCGGCCTTGGTGAAGTTGTTGTTGTTCGACGCCAGCACGTTTTGCGGCCCGTCGAACGTCGAGTACGCCCGGTAGGTGGTCATCCAGGCGCCTGACCGCTTGCCAGGGCGAGCGAAGTCGTCGGAGTAGAACAGGCCGATGTGACGCCCGCTGGCCTTGTCCTTGACCTCGAAGACCTCGACGTCGGGGTGGAAGCCGGGAACGGTCCCGGCGGGTAGCCGGATGAAGTCGAAGCCATAGAGGCGCTCGGCCATGTAGAAGGCGCCGCGCTTGACGTTGTTCAGTTCGAAGTACGGTTTGATCTCATTGGTATCGAGGTCGTACTTCACCTTCCGGACCTTCTCGGCGAAGTAGAGGTAGTCCCAAGGCTCGATGTCATAGCCGGCGATCTTGCGCATGTCGGCCACTTCCTCGGCAACGCGCGCCTTGGCCGGCACCCAGACGCGGTTCATCAGGTCCATCGCCTTGGCCGGGGTCTTGGCCATCGTGTCCTGCATCCGCCAGTCGGCGTGATGGGCAAAGCCCAGCAGCTTCGCGCGCTCGGCCCGCAGCTTCACGATCTCGGCAATGGTCGCGTTGGTATCGTTGGCGTCGCCGTTGTCGCCACGGCCGACGAACTTGCGCCAGACCTTCTCGCGCAGACCGCGATCGTCGGCGAAGGTCAGGAAGGGATCGACGCTCGAGCGGGTGTTGACGATCACCCAGCCCTGGATCCCGCGGGACCGTGCAGCGGCGGCAGCAGCAGCCTTGTTGGACGCGGGCATGCCGGCCGTGCCGGCTTCGCCGGAGATCACGGTCCAGGTCTTTTCGTCGCCGACGACCTTCTGGCCAAAGCTCGTGAAGACGTTGGACAGGGCGGTGTTGATGCGGCCCAGTTCGGCTTTTCCGGCGGCGTCGAGCGCCGCGCCATTGCGCACGAAGCTGTCGCGGCTGCGGGTCGCCACGCGGGTCTGCTCCGCCGTCAGGCCGGCAGCGGCGGCACCGTCAGCGACCGCCTTGACGCGCTTGAACAGGGCTTCGTTGAAGGTGATCTCGTCACTGGCGGCCGACAGCAGGGGCGAGACCTCGGTGTCCACGGTATTGTAGTCGTCTGAGCCGATGTTCTGGGTCATCACGCCGAACAGAGACAGGGCGCGGTCCAGCGGCTCGCCGGCCATCTGCATCGCCACCAGGGTATTGGCGAAGGTCGCGGGCTCGGGATTGTTTGCGATCGCCAGGACCTCGGCGCGCTGCAGGTCGATGCCCTCCAGGATGGCTTGGCGCAGCTTGGCGGCGCTCACCTTGTCCCAGGGTGGCACGCCGCCGTAGGGCCCGGTCCATTTTTGCAGCAGTTCGGCCTTCGGGGTCTGGCTCGGCAGGACCGCGCGGGCGACCGCAGCGTCCCCGGCGAGGGTGGTGGCGGGAGCTCCGCCTCCGACCAGGCTGCCCGTCGAGGCGCAGCCGGTGACGGCGAAGAGGCTCGCGCCCCCGATAAGGACATGGCGTCGATGCATGATCGCTCCGTGGTCAGAAAAACGTCATTGTGAGGCATCTTGAGCGCATTCCCGATGCTCGTCACATGAACGGACTGTAATGCACCTCATGGACGCCTCGCGGGCGGAGCGCTAAAACCCGTTCATGTCCATTGGTGTCTTCGATTCCGGTGTCGGCGGCCTGTCCGTGCACCGCGCGCTCGTCGAGCGGTTCCCGGCCGCCGACTTCGTCTATCTCGCCGATCAGGCCAATGCGCCCTACGGCGGCCGCCCAGGCGAGGAGATCGTCGAGCTCACCCGGGCCGGCTGCATCCGGCTGTTCGATGACGGTGCCAGCCTTGTCGTGCTGGCCTGCAACACCGCTTCGGCCATCGCCCTGCGCCGGCTGCAGCAGACCTGGCTGCCGGGATACCGGCGCGAAACGGGCCGCGCCCTGAACGTGCTGGGGATCATTGTCCCGACCATCGAGGCGGCCACCGGCTTGCCCTGGGAGCACGAGGCCGACCGCCGCGGCGAACAGGTGACCAAGGTCGATGTTCTCGGCGTCTTTTCCACCCCCGGCACCGCCAGCAGTCGCGTGTTCGAGATCGAGATCGACAAGCGCAAGCAGGACCTCGCCGTCTTCTCCGAACCCTGTCCGAACCTGGCGCGGATGATCGAGGATGGTGCCGGGCAGGCGGTGCTGGCGACGGAGATTGCGGGCCATGTCGACGCCCTGCGCCGTCGTATCGGTCGTCATCCTGACCGGGCCGTGCTCGGCTGCACCCACTACGAGATCGTTGCCGACCTGTTTCGCGCCGCCCTGCCGCCCGGCACGCCGCTGATCCACCAGCCGGATGCCACCGCCGAGGCGCTCGGTCGCTACCTGGAGCGGCACCCGGAGTACATGGCTGGCGGAACTGGCCAGCGCCGATTCCTCACCACGGGAACGCCCGGCCCGCAGAACGGACTCGTCGCCACCTTCTGGGGTGGGCCCCTGCGCTTCGACCCGGCATGAGGCCAGGGACCGTCTTTTGCCGCTACCCTAAGCCCGGCTGGCGCGGCAAGATGGTGCCATGAAGCTGCTGCTTTCCCTCGCCTCACCCTATGCCCGCAAGGTCTGGCTGGCCGCCGTCGAACTCGGCCTCGAAGGCCGGATTGAGGCGACGAATGCGTCCGCCTCGCCGGTCGCCGACACGCCCGAGCTCTCGGCCCTGAACCCCCTTGGCAAGATCCCGGTCCTGATCACGGATGAGGGTGACGCCCTCTTCGACAGCCGGGTGATCGCCGACTACCTCGACAGCCTCACCCCCCGGCGGCTGTGTCCTGCCGATGGCGAGGCCCGCTGGCGGGTCCAAACCCTCCACGCGGCTGCAGATGGCCTGCTCGACGCGGCCCTGCTCGCCCGGTACGAGGAAGCGCTCCGGCCTGAGCCCCTGCGCTGGGCCGACTGGCGGCGGGGACAGGGCGAAAAGATCCGCCGGGTCCTCGACATGCTGGAGGGCGCAGATCTCCGCCCTGGCGACGACACCCGGATCTGTGACATCGCCGTTGCCTGTGCCCTTGGATATCTCGATTTCCGCTTCGCCGCCGAACCCTGGCGCCCTGGCCGGCCCAGGCTGGGCGCCTTCTTCGACGCCTTCACCCGCCGACCGGCCTGGGCCCAGAGCGATCCGGCGCGCACCCCATGACCGGGCCGCCGCCGTCTTCCTCCGGGCGGGATGCCCTGGCCGCCCGCTTCCTCAGCGGCGAGGGTCGGCTGGGGCGCCGGGACTTCCTGGTCTCGGCCCTGGTCCTCCTGGCCATCGCCGTCGTCTACGACGCCGTATCCGCGGGGCCCCTGCAGTGGATCACTGGCTGGCTGGTCTGGCCGCTCCTGGTCTGGGTCGCGGCCTGCCTCCTGGCCCGGCGTCTGCATGACCGCGGACGAAACGGCTGGTTCGCCGCCCTGGTCCTGGCCGCCCTGGTCGCCGTCTGGCCCCAGCCCTCGGGGTTCCTAGACTTTCCCTTCGTCCTGGTGCTGATCTGGGCGGTCGTGGAGCTGGGCGTGCTCTCCGGCGACACGGGGTTGAACCGCTACGGGCCGCCGCCAGCCGGGGGTCCCGCCCTCGTCTAGACCGGCGGTTCCGCCGGCGTCACCGGCCCGAACACCCCGGTGAAGGCGGAGAGCAAGGCCGAATCCGCATCCTCCAGGCTGCAGGTCAGGCCCAGGTCTGCAAGGCTGGTCACCCCATGGGCCGTCTGGCCGCAGGGCACGATGCCGCTGAAATGAGAAAGGTCCGGTTCGACGTTCAGCGATATCCCGTGGAAGGAGACCCAGCGCCGGACCTTGACGCCGATGGCAGCGATCTTGTCCTCCCGGACCGGCGCCCCGGGGCTGCGGCGCTCGATCCAGACGCCCACCCGGCCCTCGCGGACGACGCCGTCGACGGCGAAACGGGTCAGGGCGGCCAGGATCCAGGCTTCCAGGGCCCTCACATAGGCGCGGATGTCCTTCTGGCGGGCCGACAGGTCGAGCAGGACATAGGCCACCCTCTGGCCGGGGCCGTGGTAGGTGTACTGTCCGCCCCGGGGACTGCGGAAGACGGGGAACCGGCCGGCATCGAGGAGGTCGGCGTCCCGTGCGGAGACCCCGGCGGTGTAAAGGGGCGGGTGTTCCAGCAGCCAGACCAGTTCGGAGGCTTCGCCGCGGGCGATGGCCTCGGCCCGGGCCTCCATGGCTGCCGCTGCCTCGGGATAGGGCGTCAGCCCGGGCGAGACGGCCCAGCCGCAGGCGCCGCGGTCTGTGCGCCGGAAGTCCGGCTCGTTTAACGTCCGGTCAATCATGTTGCGCGCAATCTGTTCGCGGTTGAGTCGTCGCGCAAGCTTTGCGCGGACCGGTTTGCGTTCTTGGAAGGTGACCCGCCTTGGGCCAGATCAACTCCGTCAACGTCGAAATCTCGGTGCTCCTTGGCCGGTCGATCCTGCCCATGGCCCAATTGCTCCGGATGGGCCGCGGTGCCGTCATCCCCCTGGACGCCACGGTCAATGACGAGGTCTGGATCCTCGCCAACAACCATCCCGTGGCCCGTGGCGAGATCCAGGTCAATGACGACCGCATCGCCATCACCGTGACGCGGGCGGCGGACATCTACGACTTCATGGCGGGCTCCAGTTCCTGATCGCGCTTCACAAAGCCGTCCGGCTTTGGTAGGCCCCCCGCTCACCACGCGCGGTCGTGGCGGAATTGGTAGACGCGCAGCGTTGAGGTCGCTGTGGGGCAACCCGTGGAAGTTCGAGTCTTCTCGACCGCACCAGTCTTCGCCCTTCGGGCTTCGCCTGGCGCAGCCAGGTGACCCGAAGGACGAAGAATGCCTCGGCGTAGCGTCCTCTAGGACGCGAAGCCGGGCTGGAGACAATTATGTGGTATGTTTACATCATCCATAGCATTTCCCATCCGGATCAAACCTATATCGGCGCCACAGCCGACCTTAAGACACGTGTCAGTCATCACAATCAGGGGAAATCAGTTCACACAGCGAAATACATGCCATGGAATCTTAGGTGGTATTGTGCCTTCCCAGATAAGCATGCGGCATTAGAGTTCGAACGCTACCTTAAATCTCATTCGGGGCGGGCCTTTAAGCAAAAACGACTGACGCCAATAGCATGATTTGTCGTTCGGGAAGTTGGGCCAATCTTCGCCATCATTTATGCCCTATGGGACGATATCTATGTTTTCGTCTTT
>JBMOEP010000143.1:0-5717 GCA_049314675.1 Phenylobacterium sp. | reverse complement strand
TTGTTCATCAGCGAGCGGAAGGCGGCGCCTTCCTTGTGCATGTCGATGAAGATCTCACCCAGCTCGCCGTCATCGTATTCGCCGGTGTGGAGGTAGACCTTGTGGCCGCCCACTGAGGCCTTCTGGATGTAGCCCTTCCGGCGATCGGGCAGCTTGCGCCGGGTGGGCGGGCGCTCGACCTCGATGCGTCGCTCGATGATCCGCGCCTCAGGCTCCGGGGCTGGCGCTGTCGCCGCCGCAGGGCTCGGATCTCGCAGCCGTTGGCGCTCCAGCAGGCCTCGTTTGATCCGGGGGGCCAGGATGATGCCGCCGGTGTCTCCCAGGCCTTCCAGGACGGCGGGTAGCGCTGCGGCTTCGGCCTCGAACGCCACCACGGGCGGCGTGGCCAGCAGGGGGGCGAGGGTTGCGGCCATGGCGACCGTATCCGCGAGGGTGATCTCGGCGAGGGTTGCCAGGGCTTCAGCCTGGGCCTCCGTCAGGCCCGGGAGATCAGAAAGCCGGCCCGAACCCGCGATGGCGGCGTCGCTGAGGGCGACCTGCTCGGCGCTGAAGCCCATGCGCTCCGGGAGATCGAGGGCGGGGTCTGCCAGCTCGGCCTCGGTGAGGCCGAGGACATCGGTCAGGAAGCCGGGGTCGATCACCTGGGCCGTCAGGACGTCCGACAGGCGGGCGGCCATGGGAAGGGCCGACTCGACGGCGGCGATCTCGTGGTCAGTGAAGCCGCGAGCCTCGAGGGCGGCCCGGTCGACCCCGGGGGCGCCGGAGAGGTCCCGAAGGCCCAGGGCATGGAGCCGGGCGTCTGCGACATCGATCCCGAGGACATCCAGGGCCCGGAGCGAGGCACCGGAAAGGGTGCGGTAGCCTTCGGCGTCGGCGGTCTCGACGGTAATCACTGCCCCGGGGGAGGGGGCACCGGAGGGATCGGCACCGCCCAGTCGAAGGGCGAGCTCAGGGTCGCTGAACAGGGCCAGCCCGACGTCCAGGCCCTCGGGAATAGCCCGCCGGGCCTTCTTGTACAGGCCGCGGGCGGCCTTGCGCGCGGGCTCGGAGCCATAGGCAAGGCCTCGGGCCAGCAGCCAGTCGCCCAGCCCGCCCAGGCCGATCAGGCCCGGACGCCCGGACGCCGCCAGGGCCGTGGCGAGGTCGGTGACGGCGGCCTCGAACCGTGAGGCCTCAAAGTCTTCGCCGAGGCCGAAGGCGCCCAGGTTGACGGCACCGCGCGCGCGGCCCGCCGTGGCGGCGAGGGCGGCCGCAGTCCCGGCGTCTGGCGCCAGGCCAACGCGGCCTGTCAGGGCCAGGCGTCCAAGGTCCGGGGTCGCGGAAGCCCCATGCGACACCACCATCCGCAGCCGGTCTCCCTCCGATGGGGCCAGCGCCTGTCGCCAGATCGTTTCACCGCCCCGGGAAAGGTCAATCGCCTCAAGGATAAGGTCGTCCGGCGCCCCGGCGGTGCGAGCGCGCTCGATGGCCCGGGCCAGAACGGGATTACCGGCCGGCGAGGCACAGGCCTCCCGGTCTCCCTCGCAGCGAGAGATCGCGTCGAGGACGCCCTGCATGGGACCCGCAGCCGCCTCGGCAGCGGCCTGGGCCAGGCGCTCGCCCCGGAGGGTGGCGGCCAGGGCCTGGAGGCGGGCCTCGAGGCCTGGATCCGATGCCTCCAGGATCTCGGGCGCAGGACCCGCGGGAAGGCCGACCGCCGCGGCACCGTTCAGCATCAGGGCGGCGAGGCGATCCCCCAGCCCCTGGCTCTGGGCGTTACGGGCGAGGTCTGCGGCCAGCCCATGGATCGCGGTGCCCAGGTCCTCGGCACCCCCTAGCGCCTCCATCCAGGCTTCGACCTGGGGCTGGGTCCAGTCGGCCGGCGCCAGGACCTCGACACACCGGTCGCTCAGTTCGACCAGCCGGGACTCCAGAACGGGCGGGGTGTGCATCAGATCGGCCTCCAGTCCGGGCAGGTTAGGACCGCGACTGGCTGCGGGCAACAGATGTTGCGGGTCAGATAGCCCTGATCCACAAGATGTTGAGGTTTCCTGATCGCTGGACGCTCGGGGGCGGGCGACCTATAGTCCGGTCCAGTCAATCTGAGTGGACCGGAACGCGCATGCTGAAGGCGATCTTCACCTGGTGGAACGGCGCAACCATCGGCGCCGGCTTCCATATCAAGCGCAGGGGCGTCCCCGTTGGCCAGGACGACTACGGCAACCGCTATTACGAAGCCCGGGACGCCAAGGATTCCTATGATGGTCGCCGCCGTCGTTGGGTGATCTACAAGGGCTATCCAGATGCTTCCAAGGTGCCGGCGGAGTGGCACGGCTGGCTGCATTACACCTTCGACGAACTCCCGACCCTGGAGTCCTTGCCCCGGAAGGCCTGGGAAAAGGATCACCTTCCCAACCTGACGGGTACGATCCACGCCCGGCGGCCCAAGGGCTCCATCTCTCGCGGCGGCGAGCGTCAGCGCGCCGCCGGCGACTACGAGGCCTGGCGGCCCGAATAGCATGGCCCTGAGCCCAAATAGCCGACGCCTGGCCGTGATCGCCCTTGCGGTGACGGCGGTCTTGCCCCTGCAGCCCTGGCACCCGCCCAGCAGGCGCCGCTTCCCGCGGCCGAGCCTCCGTCCACTTCCGATGAGCCACCTCCGCAGGCTCCGGTAGCCGAGGGGGCCCCGCCGGCAGTTGTCGAGGAGGAGGCTCCGCCCGCCGTGGTCGAGGCCCCGCCGCCTGCCGTGACCCCACCCGTGCCGGCCTCTCAGTTGGCGCCGGCCGAACCGCCTGAGCGCAGGGTCGCCGACCTGCCCGTCGAAAGCGTTCGCCAGAGGGAGAGGTTTGCCGTCGCCGTCCTCCAGGCCGTAGACAAGGTGACCGCAGAGACAATCCGCTTCGAGGCGCCTGTCGGTCAGCCCGTCCGCTACAAGTCCCTAATCCTCACGGTCCGCGCCTGTGAGCAAACCGCCGACGATGAGCCGACCGAGGACACCGCCGCCTACCTGACGGTGGACTCCCAGCCCAAGCCCCAGGCCGGCAGGTCGGCACCGGGTCCCCGCCAGGTCTTCAAAGGCTGGATCTATGCCTCTTCGCCGGGACTCAGTGGACCCGAGCATCCGGTTTACGACACCTGGCTGATCACCTGCAGAGCCGCTGCGCCGCTGAGGGGCGCGGCCCCCGTGAGCCTGCCTTCAACCGCCAACGCTGCCGCCAGTCGCACGAGGTAAACGTCCCGGGGGATTTCTTCGGCTCCGAGACTGGCGAGATGGTCCGTGATGAACTGGGCGTCGAGCAGTCTGAAACCGCCCCGGATCAGCTGAGCCGCGAGGTGGGCAAGGGCGACCTTCGAGGCGTCTGTCTCGAACGAGAACATACTCTCCCCGAAGAAGGCGCCACGCAGCGAGACCCCGAACAGCCCGCCGGCCAGCCGGCCCCTGCGCCAGGCCTCCACAGAGTGGGCGGCACCCTCGGCATGCAGGCTGCGATACATCCCCAGGAGGGCGGGGTTGATCCAGGCACCAGGGCGGGCCGGATCGGCGCAGGCTGCCAGCACAGCCTCGAAATCCGAGTTGATGCGGACCTCAAAGGCATCCTGCCGGAGGGTCCTCTGGAGCCTGCGGGGCAGCTGAAGTCGGTCCAGAGGGAAGACCCCGCGGAACTCAGGCTCGACCAGGAAGACCTCGGATGCCGAGGGCGAGTCCGCCATGGGGAAAACCCCACGGGCGTAGAAATCCAGCGCCGGGTGTCGACGGGGCGCCGGGCTCACCTGGCCTCCGCGAGATCCTTCAGCCAGGATTCCAGCCAGTGGATCGTGTAGTCGCCCATGATGAAGTCTGGCTGGAGCAAGAGGTCCTGGAAGAGGGGGATCGTTGTCTCGATACCGCCGACCACCATTTCGCCGAGGCAACGGCTGAGCCGGGCGATGCACTCTTCGCGGTCACGCCCGTGGACGATCAGCTTGCCGATCAGGCTGTCGTAATAGGGCGGGATGGCGTAGCCGGCGTAGATGGCGCTGTCCAGGCGGACGCCGAGGCCGCCAGGGGCGTGGAAATCGGTCACAAGCCCCGGCGAGGGGGTGAAGGTCCGCGGGTTCTCGGCGTTGATCCGGCACTCGATGGCGTGCCCCTCAAAGGCAATGTCCTTCTGGCTGAAGGACAGGGGCAGGCCAGCGGCGATTCGAATCTGCTCGCGCACCAGGTCGATGCCCGTGATGGCTTCTGTCACCGGGTGCTCGACCTGCAGGCGGGTATTCATCTCGATGAAGAAGAATTCCCCGTTCTCGTAGAGGAACTCGATGGTACCGACGCCGAGATAGCCGATCTTGCGCACGGCCTCGACGACCACCTCGCCGATCTTGCGGCGTGTCGCGGCGTCGATGACTGGGGAGGGTGCCTCCTCGAGGACCTTCTGGTGACGACGCTGGAGGGAGCAGTCCCGCTCACCGAGGTGGCAGACGTTCCCGAACTGGTCGGCAATGACCTGAAGCTCAATATGCCGGGGCCCCTGGAGGTAGCGCTCCATGTAGATGGCGTCGTCCCCGAAGGCGGCACGGGCCTCCGCCCTGGCGGTAGAGACGGCCTCGAGGAGATCTTCCTCCGTGCGGGCCACCTTCATGCCCCGCCCACCACCGCCGGCGGCGGCCTTGATCAGGACGGGAAAGCCGATCTTGCGGGCGGCATCAAAGGCCTCTTCCTCGGTGGTCACGGCACCATCCGAGCCCGGAACGACCGGAATCCCGGCCTCGCGGACCGCCTGCTTGGCCGTAATCTTGTCGCCCATCATGGTGATGTGCTCGGGCAGCGGCCCGATGAAGGTGAAGCCGTGGGCGTTCACGATCTGAGCGAAGCGGGCGTTCTCCGACAGGAAGCCGTAGCCGGGATGGATGGCCTGCGCGCCGGTGATCTCTGCTGCGGCAATGATGGCCGGAATGTTGAGATAGCTCTTGGAGGCGGGCGCAGGGCCGATGCAGACGCTTTCATCGGCCAGGCGCACCCACATAGCGCCCGCGTCGGCCTCGGAATGCACCGCGACCGTGGAGATGCCCATTTCCTTGCAGGCGCGATGCACCCGCAAGGCGATTTCGCCCCGGTTGGCGATCAGGATCTTGTCGAACATGGCCTACCCGATGATTGCGAGGGGTTCGCCGAACTCGACCGGCTGGCCGTTTGCCACCAGGAATTCGAGGATCCTGCCGGCGCGGGGCGCGGGAATGGGGTTCATGGTCTTCATGGCCTCGATGATCATCAGGGTCTGGCCCTCCGAGACGGTGTCGCCCACCTTGAAGAAGGGCGGCGAGTCCGGCTGGGGCTGCAGGTAGACGGTCCCGACCATCGGGGATTTCACAGCGTCTCCGTCTGCGATCGCAGGTGCGGGGGTAGGCGCGGCGGCCTCGAGGGCCGCCGGTGCGACAGCGACCGCTGCGGGTGGGGCCGCGACCGCGACCGTTGCGGCCGCGGTCAGGGTGCGCGCCACGCGGATCCGCAGGCCGTCGCGCTCGACCTCGATCTCGGAGAGCCCCGTGTCGTTGAGTATGCCGGCAAGGCGCCGGACAAGACGTGCATCGATCTGGTCGGCGGGAGCCTTCGGACTGGACGGCATTTAGGGATCCTGTGCTTCGTCGTCTCGGCGGCCGCACAACGTCGGCCCCTTGAACTTCTATCGAACCGCAGCCGGCGCGGACACGGGCAGAAGCGCCCGACCGGACACATCGGCGTGAAGCCGAGCGCCGGTTCC
>JBMOEP010000142.1:0-5732 GCA_049314675.1 Phenylobacterium sp. | reverse complement strand
GCGCCCTTCTACACCCTGGGCCCGCTGACCACGGATGTGGCGCCTGGCTATGACCACATCACCTCGGCCATCGGTGCGGCCATGATCGGCTGGTTTGGCACCGCCATGCTCTGCTACGTCACGCCGAAGGAGCATCTCGGGCTTCCCGACCGCAAGGACGTCAAGGACGGGGTCATCGCCTACCGGATCGCCGCCCACGCTGCGGACCTCGCCAAGGGCCACCCGGCCGCCCGCGCCTGGGATGACGCCCTGTCCCGGGCCCGCTTCGAGTTTCGCTGGGAGGACCAGTTCAACCTCGGCATGGATCCGGAAACCGCCCGCGCCTATCACGACGAGTCCCTGCCCAAGGAGGCCTTCAAGACCGCTCACTTCTGCTCGATGTGCGGTCCCAAGTTCTGCTCCATGAAGATCAGCCAGGAGATCCGCGACGCGGCGGCGGCCCAGAATGACGTGGCCGAGGGCATGGCCGACATGGCTCGGCGCTTCCGTGACGGGGGTGGAGAAGTCTATGTTCCCACCGGGGCGCCGACACGGGAATAGGCTGCCCGGAGGAGGGCGCTCGCCATGCTGATTTCCACCCTGATCCTGGTGGGCCTGGCGGCCCTGCTGATCCTGACCACGGAGGCGGGCTACAGGTCCTATCTCTGGGTGCGGCAGCGACGGGACATGACCAGCGAGGAAGGATCGTCCTTCGTCATGGCCTCGGCACTGACGCTTCTGGCGCTTCTGATCGGCTTCACCTTCAGCATGGCCCAGTCCAACTTCGAACTGCGGCGGGACCTCGTGACCCATGAGGCCAACGCCATCTCCACAGCGCACCTCCGCCAACAGCTGCTGGATACAGCCCAGCGTCGGGAACTCAACACCCTGATGGCCGAGTATGTCCGCGTGCGGATGGGCTTCAGCCGCGCCCGTGGGGACCGGGAGGCGCTGGAGACGGTCGGCGTGCAGACAGGCCAGCTCCAGGCGAAGATCTGGGAGGCCACGGACCGGGCGCTGGAGACCCCGGCAGGGCAGCGCATCTCCGTCCCGCTTCTTTCCGCCACCAATGACATGTTCGATGACGCCGAGCGACGTTACGCGGCCTTCGACGCCAGGATACCGACGCGCATCCTCTGGAGCCTTTTGGCCTATGCCCTGGGGTCCTCGCTCCTGGTCGGGCTGACCCTTGCGGCGACAGGATCCCGGCACTTCATCTCGACCAGCGGCCTCTTTGTCCTGATTGCCCTGGCCCTCAGTCTGATCATCGACATGGACAACAGCGCTGCGGGGCAGATCACCACCTCCCAGGCGCCCATGGAGCGGGTCTCGAAGATGATCGCGACCGTGCTCCAGCAGCCAGGGTAAGCGCTCGGCCCCGGTTGGCGCGTCCCGCCGGGCGTGGCAAAGGTGCTCGTGACATCTGATCTGAGGTTCCTTCCATGCCCGCCAATCCCGTCGCTGATCCCGAGGAATGCCGGGCCTTCCTGGCCGCTCACCCCGAGATCCGGTTCGTCGAGGTGGTCTTCACAGGCATGACCGGTGTACCGCGGGGCAAGCGCCTGCGGATCGAGGAGCTGCCGGCGGTCTATGACTATGGCCGCTTCCTGCCGGGCTCCATCCTGGTGGTCGACACCCTGGGCGCCGACTGCGAGGACACCGGACTGGTCTGGGAGGACGGCGACGCCGACCGCCGGGCCCGTCCCATCCCCGGAACCCTGACCCCTGCGCCCTGGCTGGGCCCCGATGTCGCCCAGGTCTTTCTGTCCATGTACGAGCTGGACGGAACCCCCAATGACCTCGATCCGCGGCACGTGCTGCGCCGGGTCCTCGACCGCTATGCGGCCGATGGCCTGACCCCCGTCGCCGCCTGCGAGCTGGAGTTTTACCTGGTCGACATGGCCCGGGGCCCGAACGGCGAGGTCCTGCCGGCGCGCTCGGTCCGCACCGGCCGACGGCCCGAGGGCATCCAGGTCTACGGCCTTCCCGAGATCGAGGATCATGCGCCCTTCCTGCGCGAGCTCTGGGCCACGGCCGATATCCGGGGCATCCCCCTCGAGGGTGCGATCTCCGAATTCGCCCCGGCCCAACTGGAACTGACCCTGCACCACAAGCCCGACGCCATGGCCGCCGCCGACGACGCCGTACGCTACAAGCGCGCCGTCAAGGGGATCGCCCCGCGCCACGGCTGCGAGGCCACCTTCATGGCCAAGCCCTGGGCCGACCGTGCGGGCAGTGGCTTCCACGTCCACCTCAGCTTTGCCGATGCCTCAAGCGCCAACCTGTGCGCCGATGACCGGCTCGAGGGCTCTGACCTCCTGCGGCACGCCATCGGCGGCATGAAGGCCCTGATGACGGACTGCATGGCCATACTGGCGCCCAATGCCAACAGCTACCGGCGCTTCCGGGCCAACTCCTACGCCCCCGTGGCACCGACCTGGGGCGTGAACAACCGCACGGTTTCCTTGCGGGTGCCCGCTGGCCCGCCCATCACCCGGCACGTGGAGCATCGCGTAGCCGGGGCTGATGCCCATCCGCACCTGGTGCTGGCCGCCCTCCTGGCCGCCGCCCACCACGGCCTTACGCACCGGATCGATCCGGGCCCGCCCGTCGAGGGCGATGGCTACGCTGCGGCGGCCCGGGACGGGGTTCGCCTGCCCACGGACTGGGTGGCCGCCGTAGATCGCCTTGAGGCCTCCGAAGTCCTCAGGGACTACCTGGGGTCGCGCTTCGTGGACATGTTCGTCTCGGTCAAGCGCGCCGAGCAGGACCGGTTCGGCGCGGCGGTCACCGCCCTCGACTATGACTGGTATCTGGGCAACGCCTGAAACCGCCAGGCTTTCGGCGATTTCGGGATTGATCCCGGCGCTCAGGCGCCATCATCCTTCGGTTACGTTACGTACCCTTGGGAGAACCACCCGATGTCGATGTTTTCTGGACGCGGCGCGTCCCGCCGAAGCCTGCTCACCGCCCTGGGCGCCGCAGCGGTCGGGGTCTCCTTCAGCGCCTGCTCGCAGCCGGGCGCGGCCCCCGCCGGCGGTGGGGAAGAGCCGAAGCTGAACTTCTACAACTGGGACACCTACATCGGGGACACCACCCTGGCCGACTTCAAGAAGGCCAGCGGCGTTGACGTGAACATGAGCCTGTTCGCCACCAATGATGAGCTTTTTGCCAAGCTGAAGGCTGGCAATCCGGGCTTCGATCTCATTGTCCCGTCCAACGAGTTTGTCAGCCGGATGACCGAGGCCAAGCTCATCCAGCCCCTCGACCATTCCAAGATTCCGAACCTGAAGAACATCGACCCCAGCTTCATGAACCCGGCTTACGATCCCGGCCGGAAGATGTCGGCCCCCTACACCTGGCTGGTCCTGGGCATCGGCTACCGCAAGAGCAAGGTGAAGGGCGTCCCGGACAGCTGGAAATGGCTGTTCGATTCTGACGCCTACAAGGGCAAGATCGCCCTCCTGTCAGAGTCCGCTGACCTCGTCCGCCTCGCGGCCAAGTACAAGGGTCTCTCGGTCAACAACATACCGCCCGAGATGGTCGCCGAGATCGAGAAGATGATGATCCGCCAGAAGCCCTTCGTGAAAGCCTTCCATGAGGACAATGGCCAGGACATGCTGCTGTCCGGCGAGGTCGACCTGGTCCTGGAGTACAACGGCGATATCGCCCAGATCATGAGCGAGGACCCCGACATCGGCTTCGTCGTGCCGAAGGAAGGCAGCCTCATCAACTCCGATAACCTTTGCATCCCGGTGGGGGCACCGCGTCCAAACAACGCCCATGCCTTCATCAACTACCTGCTCGACGGTGAGGCTGGGAAGAAGATCAGCGAGACCATCCTCTATCCGACCCCGAACGCGGCGGCGAAGGCCCTGATGCCGGAAAGCTACCGGAACAACCCCGCTATCTTCCCGCCCGCCGACGTCATGGCCAAGTGCGAGTACGGCGCCTTCGAGGGGGCGGCGAAGGCCAGCCTCTACGAGGAGGTCGTGACCCGGGTGCGCGCCGCCTGACCTGACGCCGGAGCCCCAGGATGGAACAGCACTGGAAGTCGGCGAAGGGCCTGTTTGGCGCTGTCCTCGGCCCGCCGCTGTTCTGGCTGGTCCTCTTCTTCATGATCCCCATGGGGATCATCTGGCTCTATTCCTTCGGCGAGAACCGGGGCCTGACAGAGATCGCCCTGACGGGGACCTTCTCGAACTACCTCAGGGCCCTGGACCCGCTCTATCTGAAGATCTTCGTCAAGTCGGTGGGCATCGCCGGGCTGACGACCCTGATCTGCCTGGTGATCGGCTTCCCGGTGGCCCTTGCCATCACCTTCGCCCCGCCCAAGGCCAAGACCTGGCTTCTCCTGGCGGTCATGCTGCCCTTCTGGACCAACCTCCTGATCCGGACCTACGCCCTCATCGCGGTTCTGAGGACCGAGGGGTATGTGAACCAGTCCCTGGAATGGCTCTGGAACGGACTGGGCGCGGGGGTCGGCGTCCTCGGCATGGGGGCTCTGGGGCCCTTCCAGCCCCTGGAGCTCCTGCACAACAACTTCGCGGTGGTGCTGGGCCTGGTCTATGTCCACCTGCCCTTCATGGTCCTGCCGCTCTACTCGGCCCTGGACCGGCTGGACACCTCGCTCCTCGAGGCCAGCCTCGACCTGGGCGCCGGCCACCTTCGGACCCTGCTGACCATCGTTGCGCCCCTGGCCCTGCCAGGCATCGCCTCCGGTGTGGTCATCACCTTCATTCCGGCCCTGGGCTCCTATCTGACCCCCGACCTGCTGGGCGGACCGGACAGCCAGATGATCGCCAACATCATCGAGCGCCAGTTCAAGCGGGCCAATGACTGGCCCTTCGGCGCGGCCCTGTCCTTCCTGCTCATGTACATGACCTTCATCGCCATTGCCCTGCAGGCCATGCTCTCGCGACGTCGGCGGGAGCCATCCTGATGGCCAAGCGTCCCGCGCCCGGTCCCCTGGAATACCTGCGTCGCTGGCCCCTGCAGCTGTGGCTCGCGGGCGTCGGCATCTTCCTCTACGCCCCGCTGGTCGCCCTGATGGTGTTCAGCTTCAACGACAGCCGGCGCAACATCGTCTGGCAGGGCTTCACCCTGAAGTACTACGAGAAGGCCCTGAACAACGCTTCGCTGATCGAGGCCTTCGTCAACAGCCTGACCATAGCTGCGGTCTCCACCTTCCTGAGCCTGATCCTCGGTGCCCTGGCCGCCCTGGCCCTGTGGAGGTTCCGATTCCCCGGTAAGGCGGGCTTCGACGGGGCCCTGGCCCTGCCCATTGTCGCCCCCGAGATCTGTCTGGGTGTCGCCATGCTGGTCTTCTTCGCCAAGGTCCTGCCCTGGCCCCAGGGCCTGCCCTGGCCTCTCAACCTGGGGGCGATCATCATCGCCCATGTGTCCTTCTCCTTCCCCTTCGTAGCGGTGGTGGTCCGGGCGAGGATGGCCAGCTTCAACCGCGAGCTCGAAGAGGCTGCCAGGGACCTGGGCGCCAGCGAGTGGCGCACCCTGAAGGACGTCATCTTGCCGCACATGGCGCCCTCGCTGATCGCGGGGGCCTTCCTGGCCTTCACCCTCAGCCTGGACGACTTCGTGATTACCTTCTTCACCTCGGGTCCGGATACCGTGACCTTCCCGGTGAAGGTCTATTCCATGGTCCGCTTCTCCGTGACGCCGGAGGTGAACGCGGCCTCGACCCTGCTGATCGTGCTGACCGTCTTCCTCACCGCCATCGCCCTGAAGGTCCAGGG
>JBMOEP010000141.1:0-5744 GCA_049314675.1 Phenylobacterium sp. | reverse complement strand
AGGACCGGGCGGAGAACCTGATGATCGTCGACCTGATGCGCAATGACCTGTCGCGGGCCTGCCGGCCGGGATCTGTGCGCACGCCCCGGCTCTTCGAGCTGACGACGCTTCCAAACGTCCACCACCTGGTCTCGCATGTGGAGGGGATGCTGGAGCCGGACAGGACCGCCATCGACCTGCTGAAGGCCTGCTTCCCGGCCGGCTCCATCACCGGGGCCCCCAAGCGGCGGGCCATGGAGGCCATCTGTGAGATCGAGGGCGCGCCCCGGGGCGCCGACTATGGATCCCTCTTCTGGGCCCGGACCGACGGGGAGCTGGACTCCAGCGTCCTCATCCGGACCGCCACCTGTCGGGAGACGCCGGACGGCTGGTCCGTCAGCTTCCGGGTTGGCTGCGGGATCACTTCGGACTCCGACCCGGAGGCGGAGACCCGGGAGACCGAGGCCAAGGCCCTGAGGCTCATCGCCGCCATCGGAGGCGAAGGGCCATGATCGTCTGGCGCGACGGGGACTGGATTGAGGACGGCGACGTCCTTCCGGCAGAAGATCGCGGGCTGACCCTGGGGGATGGCCTGTTCGAGACCCTGCTGGCAGTGGATGGCAGGCTGGCGCATGCAGGCCTCCACTTCGGGCGCCTGGCTGCGTCCGCCGCAGCCCTGGGCCTGCCGCCACCTCCCGAGGGCGCCCGGCTGGAAGCCGTCGCCCGGGAGACCCTATCCCGGAACGGGCTGGACCGCGGACGGGCTGCCCTGCGCCTGACCCTGACCGCTGGGCGCTCGGCCCGGGGCCTGGCGCGGGACCCGTCAGCCGCCGCCCGCCTCCTGGTCACCGCCAGCCCTGCGCCAGAGGCCGGGACTCCCGTCCGCCTCGCAACCGTCTCGGTGCGACGCAACCCCGCCTCCCCCGCCTCACGTCACAAGACGCTGTCCTACATCGACAGCGTCATGGCCCTGAGGGAGGCTCACCAGGCCGGTGCCGACGAAGCGGTGATGTTCAACACGGCCGGACGGCCGGCCAGCGCGGCCGCCGCCAACCTCGTCTTCCGGATCGACGGGGAGATTGTCACGCCGCCCCTCTCCGAGGGCATCCTGGCCGGGACCACACGGACCCGACTGCTGGCGGCCATGCCGGAGATTATCGAACGCCGCCTGACCCGGGCCGAGGCGAAGACGGCCGACGCCCTGGTCCTGACCAACGCCCTGCGCGGCCTCCGCCCGGCCCTCGCCTGGGACGGCCGGGACCTGCCGAGGAGCGGCGAGTTGAAGGCGCGCCTGGAGGACGGGCTTTCCCTCACGGAAGACCGTGATAGCCTCGGCTGAAATCAGCCAGAGAGGCCGTCATGCCCACCGAGACCCCTGCGCCCATCGATCCAGAACTGATCCGCAAGGCGCAAAGACGCGTCAGCTTGCGGATGGGCTTCTTCAGCCACGCCCTCGTCTATGTGGCCGTCAACGCGGGGCTGTTCGCGCTGAATGTCTTCCAGGGCGGGCCGCTCTGGTCCTTTTGGCCCCTGGCCGGCTGGGGCATTGGCCTGGCCGCCCATGGCCTGGCGACCTGGTTCTCCCTGAACGGAGACGGCCTGAGAGACCGGATGCTGAAGCAGGAAATCGACCGGCTGACCGGGGGCCGATAGGTCCGTCAGGACCCGCGCTTCGGCTTGCCGCGGAAAGGCGCGCCACGGGGCGCGGGGCCGTCGCTCGGCTTGCGCTTTGGTCCCGTTCCTGCGGTCGGGCCTGAACCCGCCGGTCGGGGCTTTCCCTTCCAGGGACGGTCACCCGAGGCGGCTACGGGTCGGTCACCCTGCACGAAGGGCTTCTTCTTGAAGGGCTTCTTCTGGAAGGGGGCCTTCTCGAAAGGGGCCTTCTCGAAAGACGGCTTCTCGAACGATGACTTCTCGGGCGGCGTCTTCTGGAAGGGCGGAGTCCCGGGGGATTGGGGCGCTCTGGGAGCCGCCGATTCCGCTGTGTAGGGCCGGGGTGCCCGCTTGGGCCGCGGCGGGGCAGCCCCACGCTCAGCCGAGGCTTCGAAATCGCGACGGGGACGCGAGGGCCGGGACTCTGCTCCCGGCGCCTCTGAAGGCGCGATCCGCGTCCCATCCGGAAGGGGAACGGCAATGGCCGCAACGAAGGCGGGCGAGACTTCCCGGCTGATCTCGAAGCGGGTCTCGGCATCGAAGATACGGATATTGCCGATGTCGCGCTTGGTCACGCCCCCCGCCCGGCAGATCTTGGGTATCAGCCACTTGGGATCGGCCTGGTCCTTGCGGCCGATGTCGATCCGGAACCAGTCCATGTCGCCGGGTTCGCGCTGGGGTCGAAGTTCGCCGGCTGCCTGGGGCTTCCAGCGGGAAGGCGCGTCGTCCTGGACGTCCTCCGGAGGCGGCAGCTTCTCGCGGTAAAGCCTCATCAGGGCGCCGGCGACCTGCTCGGGCGACAGGCGCTCCAGGAGGCGGCGGCCCTCGGCAAGGCAGTCCTCGTCCGGGGGCGAAACCAAAATCGGGTCCTCCAGCATACGCTGGCGGTCCTTCTCGCGGATCTCCTCGGCGGTCGGCGGACCCACCCACTCGGCGCGGATGGAGGCGGCCTGGAACAGGAGCTCGGCCTTGCGCCGCCGGGCCCGGGGAACCAGCAGGACCGAGACACCCTTGCGCCCCGCCCTCCCCGTCCGACCCGACCGGTGGAGCATGCCCTCGACGTTGGCCGGGACCTCGGCGTGGATGACCAGGCCCAGGTCGGGCAGGTCGAGGCCGCGCGCGGCCACGTCAGTCGCGACGCAGACCCGGGCATGACCCCCGCGCAGGGCCTGGAGGGCCTCGGTCCTCAGGTCCTGGGTCAACTCGCCCGACAGGCCCACCACCGAGAAACCCCGTTCGCGCAGGGTGGCAGTCAGGTGCTTCACCCGCTCTCGGGTATTGGCGAACACCAGGGCACCGGGTGCCTCGTAGAACCGCAGAAGGTTTACGACCGCCAGGTCCACCTGGTTGGGCAGGACGCGGACGGCGCGGTACTCGATGTCGCCGTGCGGGGAGTCGCGGTCGACCGTATCGATGCGCAGGGCGTCGCGCTGATAGGCCGAGGCCAGGCGGACGATCTCCCGCGGCAGGGTCGCAGAAAACATCAGGGTGCGCCGGTCCGCGGGGGCAGCCTCGAGCAGGAAGGTCAGGTCCTCCTGGAAGCCCATGTCGAGCATTTCGTCGGCTTCATCGAGGACCACCGCCTTAATCTCTGACAGATCCAGAGCGCCGCGCTCAAGGTGGTCACGGAGTCGGCCCGGCGTGCCGACGACGATGTGGCCGCCCCTCTGCAGGGCGCGCCGCTCGGCCCTCGGGTCCATCCCGCCGACGCAGGACAGGATCGTCGCCCCGGTGGCGGCGTAGAGCCAGGTCAGCTCGCCGGTCACCTGAAGGGCCAGCTCCCGCGTCGGCGCGATGACCAGGGCGGCGGGCGCCCCGGCCTGGCCGAAACCTTCCGCGAGACCCAAGAGGGTAGGGGCCATGGCGAGGCCGAAGGCGACGGTCTTGCCCGACCCGGTCTGGGCCGAGACCAGCAGGTCGCGGTCGTATGAGGCGTCAAGGACCTGCGCCTGGACCGGCGTGGGCTCGGCATAGCCGCGTTCGGAAAGCGCGCGGTCAAGCGCCGGATGACTGGTCGGGAAGGGCATGGGCGGCGCCTATAGCACGACCCGGACGGAAAAGGGGCAAGGTTCCGTCTATAGGCCCTCCAGGCCTCGCCACATCGCCAGGGCGACCGTTGTCACAGAGACACCCGGTTCCACCGTGGATCCCGCCAACCGCAACGAACTGTCACTCTCCAGACTTACAACCTATACGGAAGACCCGAATGCGCAGGGTGGCTCATAGACAAGCAAGACGTCGCCAGGTGGTGACAATTCCCGCAAACTGTTCTATAGAGAACTCATGAAAAGCACCCTCAACTGTTACGCATCAGGCGCTGTCCTTTCAGCCTGTCTGCTCGCCATGAGCCTGCCAGGCCAAGCTCTATCCCAGGCCATCGAGCGCAATACGCCCCCGTCGAAGCGACCGGCGGTGCCCACGGTTCAGGGTCCGGAGACCGGAAGCCCGTCGAACGCGGTGACCGAGACGGGGCCGGCGCTGCGGGGGCTGACGATGTCGACGTCCGCCGAGCCGCCCCAGCAGTTGGGCGAAAGCACCGTCTTTGTCGGCGAAGGCGTCAGGGTGTCGCCCGACGAACTGTCCAAGGTGATGTCGCGATATGCAGGACAGCCGCTGTCTCCAAGCCGGATCGCCGCTATCCAGTCGGACATCGCGGCCCTCTACCAGGACAAGGGCTATCCCTTCATCGCCGTCTCGACGCCTCCCCAGAACGTGACAGAAGGCATTCTGCACCTGAGGGTGCTTGAGTTCCGGGTCGGTCGGCTTGAGGCCAGGCCGCTGGACACGTTCGATGAAATCCGCGCCGGCCTCCGGCTCGGTCCCGGGGACCCCGTTTACCTGCCGCGCCTCCAGGAAGACCTGCTGTGGCTGAACCGCACGCCCTTCCGCAATACGGAGGCGAGTTTCCGGCCGGGGGAGCAAACAGGCCAGACCGACCTCCTGCTCGAGACCCGTCAGTCTCGGGCCGTCCAGGGGTACGTCGGGGCGGGCAACACCGGTTCGGAGAGCACGGGCTGGAGCCGGGTCTTCGCGGGCGTCCAGGCCGGAGGGCCGCTGCTGGGCAACGGCATGGCAGCCTACCAGGTCACGATCTCACCGGAGGACATCGGGAACCGTTCAGACCGTGGATATCTCTCCCACGCCCTGCAGGGCTCGCTCCCCATCACGGCGCGCAGCGAGGCCGACCTGACGGTAAACTGGGTCCAGACGCACCAGGCCGTCGATGTCTTCAACCTTGAGGACACCATCGCCGAAGCTGGCATCGGCTACAGGATCGCCCTGTCAGACCTGATGGACGCGAACTTGCCCCCGAGCGATGTCCGCCTGGGCATCGAGGCCCGACGGCAGGTCTCCGTGGTGGACTTCGACGACATCCGGGTCAACTCGACCGCCTACAACGTCTACCAGGCCGTGGTCGGGTACTCCGTGACGAACTATGGAAGGCGCGGCGCGAGCCAGTTCGAGGCAGCCTTCCGCGCCTCACCCGGGGGTATCGACGACGCAAACAGCGACGAGCGTATGCGTTTGGTCACTCAGGGCCGGATGGCGAGCGCGCGTTATGCCTATCTCACCGCCACCCTCCGAAGCAGTCGCAACCTGACCGGCGGCGACGCCCTCTCCGGCCTTGTCCGGGTGCAGGTTACCGGGGATGCCCTGCCCCGGACGGAACAGATGGGTTTGGGCGGACAGGGCGGCTCCCGAGCCTACTCCTACGATGACGGCGCCAGCGACCGGGCGGCGGTCGTCCAGGCGGAGTACCAGTTCCAGCCCATCGCGCTTTCCGCGCGTGGCCCCGAACTCAGGGCCTCTGCATTCTTCGACGCCGCCTGGGGCGACGGCGCGCCCGGAGAGGACGACCCGACCCTTGCAAGCGTCGGCGTCGCCGCCACTGCCGACCTCCTGAAGGGACTGAGCCTGGAGGCCACCCTGGGCGCGGCACTCACGGATGGCCCGCGGACCCAGGCGGGAGATATCCGCGTGGTGGCCAGGATCCTGGCCCGGTTCTGACCTGCGAGCCGGGGTTCAGCCGAACACGTCTACCGGAGAGAGCCTCGGTCCCTGATGGCCGGGGCCTTCCTTGCGCCTGCCGTTGTAAGTCTTCTCGCCCAGCC
>JBMOEP010000140.1:0-5773 GCA_049314675.1 Phenylobacterium sp. | reverse complement strand
GACCGAGGAGGCCGGGGCGTTGAAGGCCTCCCGCCAGCCGAGGTTGGACTGGACAAGATCGCCGGGGTTCAGGGACGGGTCGTTCGAGGCGATCACTTCGCCGATCGCCCCGCCCTCGAGGGGCCGGCCCAGCTGGAAGGGCGGGACATAGCTTTTCACGTCGTTCATGCGGCCGCGCATGTAGGGATCGACGGTCATCCAGGTGTTGCGGACCTGGACCTCTCCGGCGCCCGGCGCCGGCAGGTCGACGGAGGCGAGCTCGAAGTTGGCGGCGGCAGGCAGGCCCTGCGGTCGGCTGCGCAGGCGGATTTCCCGGGATGTGGTCATGTCTTCCCCCTAAATGTCTTGGTGAGGCGGCGGTGCCGCCGGTCTGTAACTGACCCCATGGTGGCGTCTGCAGGCGCGGAATGCTAGGCGCAAGCGCGGTTTGCGGAGCAGAGAATGAACAAGGTCCTGAGGGGCGGCGTGATCGGGGCCGGTGTTTTCGGCGGCTACCATGCGCGCCAGTACGCCCAGGCCGAGGGTGCCTGCCTGGCCGCCGTCTTTGATCCGGACCTCGCGCGGGCCCGGGAGGTCGCTGCCCGGCATGAGGCGACGGCCTTCGATGACCTCGACGCCTTCCTCGCCGATGTGGACGTGGTGACCGTGGCCTCGCCCGGCGTCCGCCACGCCGAAGGGGCGTTGGCCGCGCTCCGGGCAGGACGTCCCGTCTATGTGGAGAAGCCACTCGCGGTGGATCTCGAGGAGGCCGATCGCATCCTTTTGGAGGCCAGCCGCAGGGGACTGGTCGTCGCCTGCGGCCATCAGGAGCGCGTGGTCTTCCAGGCCATTGGCCTGTTCAGCGCGCCCGAGCGGCCGCTCCGCCTCGAAGCCGTGCGCCAAGGACCGCAGAGCGAGCGCAGCCTCGATATTTCGGTGATCCTGGACCTGATGATCCATGACCTGGACCTGGCCCTGTCCCTGGCCTCGGGCTCACCCCTGGCGGCGGAGGGGGAGGGCGACATCGCCTACAGCGGCGGCCTGGATGCCGTGCGCGCCGAAGTGACCTTCGATGACGGCTTCACGGCGGTCTTCGACGCCTCGCGGATGGCGCCCGAGCGCCGACGCAGCATGCGGGTCGTCTATCCCTCCGGGGAGCTCGAGATCGACTTCCTGGCCCGGACCTTCCGCAACACAACGGGGTTCGACCTGAACCCGGACTTTGCCGAGACCCCCGGGGCTCGCGATCCCCTTGGCGCCAGCGTTGGTGCCTTCCTGGCCTGCGTCCGGGGCGAGCGCGACCGTCCGGTGGTCACCGGGGAAGAGGCGGCCCGGGCCCTCGACCTGGCCCTTGCCATCGAGCGGGCGGTGGACGAATCCGGTCCTCGCCACCATGTCTGAACGTGTCCAAAGGAGATCGCCATGACCCGCCTCTATGATTTCGACTTCACGTCCATCGATGGCCTGCCGCTACCGATGACCGAGTTCCGCGACCGCGCCGTCCTGGTGGTCAACACGGCCTCGCGCTGCGGCCTGACCCCCCAGTACGAGGGGCTTGAGGCCCTCTATGCGCAGTACCGGGAGCAGGGCCTCACCGTCCTGGGCGTGCCCTGCAACCAGTTCATGGGCCAGGAGCCCGGGACCGAGGCCGAGATCAAGGCATTCTGCGAGACCCGATTCAAGATCGACTTCCCCCTGACCGCCAAGGCGGACGTGAAGGGCGCCTCGGCGCATCCCTTCTACAAGTGGGCGCTTGAAACCCTTGGCGAGGCGGCAGATCCATCCTGGAACTTCCACAAGCTCCTGGTGGGTCGCGACGGGCAGTTGATTGCCGCCTTCGGCCCCCGCACCGACCCGCAGGCCCCCGAGATCGTCTCGGCAGTGGAGGCGGCCCTCGCCGCACCTGCCGGCGCGTGACGGAAGGGGACGTCGAGAGCCTCTTCAGCGAGGCTGTCGCTCATCACAGGGCGGGGCGCGTCCAGGCCGCCGTGGCCGGGTATCGGGAGGTGCTCGACGCCGTCCCGACCCATGGCCATGCGACCTACAACCTCGGGGTGGCGCAACGCGCCCTGGGACAGGTCCGCGAGGCAATCGCCCTCTGGACCGGTCTCGTGGAGCGCGAGCCTGGCCGGGTCGAGGCGCTTCTCGCCCTGAGTCGGGCCTTTCGCACGCTTGGCGATGACCCGCGGTCCCTGGACCATGCCAGCCGTGCCGCCGACCAGGACCCAGGCTCAGCGGACGCCCACAATCTCAGGTCCAACGCCTTGCGCGGCCTGGGGCGGAACCGCGAGGCCCTTGAGGCCCTGGATCTCGCCCTCGCGGCGAACCCGGGCTACGCCCTCGGCCACGCCAACCGCGGCCATCTCCTGTCGGCCCTGAAGCGCCATGCCGAGGCGGTCCAGTCCTATCGTGCCGCACGGAGCCTGGATCCGACCCTTCCAGACCTCACCGGTGCCCTCCTGGACCAGCAGATGCGCTGCTGTGACTGGCGGGACTTCCCGGCCCTCCAGTCGGAGGTACGCGAGGGGGTGCGGCGCGGAGAGCCCGTCACCATCCCCTTCACCTTCCTCGCCCACAACGACGATCCTGCGGACCAGATGGCCTGCGTGCGCACGCACATGAAGGTCCGCTTCCCGGAACTTCCCGCGCCGGCCTGGCGGGGCGAGACCCAGGTCCATGACCGGATCCGCGTTGCCTACGTCTCCTCCGACTTCCGCACGCACGCGGTCTCCCAACTCCTGGCCGGGCTCCTGGAGGCGCACGACCGTTCGCGCTTCGAGATCCATGGCTACGCCCTGCCGCCGCAGACGGACGATGAGATGCGTCGCCGCGTGGTGGCGGCCTGCGACCGGTTCACGGATGTCTCGGCCTGGAGCGACGAGGCCATTGTCACGCACATGCGGGAGGCTGGCGTGGACATCGCCGTGGACCTCAACGGCTTTACGACCTTCTGCCGACCCGGGATCTTCGTGCGCCGGTGCGCGCCCTTGCAGATCAACTACCTCGGCTATCCGGGGGCCATGGGAACCCTCGCTGCCGACTACATCCTGGCGGATTCTGTTGTCATTCCTGACGCAGAATCGGGGAGTTACGACGAGAAGATCATCCGGCTTCCCTTCGCCTACCAGCCCAATGACAACCGCCGGGAGATCGCGGCCGAGACGCCGACCCGGGCGGAGGCGGGGCTGCCCGAGCGCGGTTTCGTCTACTGCTGCTTCAATGCCAGCTACAAGATCACGCCCCCCGTCTTCGACGCCTGGGCCGAGCTCCTGACCGGCGTCCCGGGCTCGGTCCTGTGGCTGCTCGGCGGCGATCCGGTCATCGAGGCCAACCTCCGGGCCGAGGCCACCAGCCGGGGCCTCGACCCGGACCGGCTGGTCTTTGCCCCCAAGCGGGCCCTGCCGGAACACCTCGCCCGGCACCGGCTGGCGGACCTGTTCCTCGACACCCTGCCGTACAACGCCCACACCACGGCCAGCGACGCCCTCTGGGCCGGCCTGCCCCTGGTGACCTGCGCTGGGCGCAGCTTTGCGGCCCGGGTCGCCGCCTCCCTCCTGCGGGCCGTGGGCCTGCCGGAACTGGCGACCTCGTCTCTGGAAGCCTACCGCGACCTCGCCCTGGCCCTGGCCCGGGACCCCGACCGCCTGAGTTCCCTGAGGGCCAAGCTCGCCGCCAGCCTCGCCACGGCACCCCTCTTCGACACCGACGGGACCCGCCGGCAGGTGGAGGCCGCCTTCGAGATCGCCTGGCGTCGGCACCTGGCTGGCCTCGAGCCCCGCAGCTTCGACGTCCCAACGGACGCCTGAGCCCTCAGTCCTCGCGGATGCGGCTGTTCCGCCGGGTGTCCGGCATCAGGATATAGGTCGCGAGGGACAACAGGATCACCGCGGTCACGTAGATGTAGAAGCCCGGCTCGCGCCCCGCACTCTTGAAGCTGAGGGCCACGAGCTCGGCGGTGCCCCCGAACAGGGCGTTGGCGATAGCGTAGGGCAGGGCGACCCCCAGGGCGCGGATCTCCGTCGGGAACATCTCGGCCTTCACGATGGCGCTGACCGAGGTGTAGCCGCTGACCACGGCGAGGCAGCCGACCAGGATCAGGAAGGCGGCCCAGGGATCGCGGGTTTCGGCGAGGGCGGAGAGGGCAGGCCAGGTCATCAGCGTTCCGCCGATCCCGAAGGCCAGGAGCAGGGCCCGTCGGCCGAAACGGTCGGAAAGGGCGCCGGACAGGGGCTGGAGCAGGACGAAGACGGCCAGGGCCGCCGTGGTGATCAGGTTCGACTGGTCCTTCGAGAAGCCCGAGGTGTTGACCAGGAACTTCTGCATGTAGGTGCCGAAGGTGTAATAGGCGAGGGTCCCACCGGCGGTCAGGCCCATCACGATCAGGGTCTCGCGGGGGTATTCGCGCACCAGCCTCAAGGTTGCCGTGGGCGAGGCGTCCCTGGCCTTGAAGGACGGGGTCTCTTCCATCCCGCTCCGCATGAACAGGACCGTCGCCGCGATCAGGGCGCCGACGATGAAGGCCACGCGCCAGCCCCAGGCGTTCATCTGGTCCGGCGTCAGGACGGCGGTCAGGACCAGCAGGAGCAGGAGGGCCAGGAGCTGGCCGGTCATCAGGGTGGAGTAGAAGACCCCCGACCAGAAGCCGCGCCGGTCCCTCGCCGCCATCTCCGAGAGGTAGGTGGCGCTGGCCCCGTACTCGCCGCCCATGCTGACGCCCTGGAGGATCCGGGCGAAGACCAGGATGGCGGGGGCCGCGAGGCCGATCTGGTCATGCCCCGGGCACAGGCCGATGATCAGGGAGCCCAGGCACATGAGGGCCACAGAGGCGATCATGGCCGCACGCCGCCCCGACCGGTCGCCGTAGAGCCCCATGATCCAGGCGCCGAAGGGCCGGGCCAGGAAGCCGACGGCATAGACCGCCGCCGATCCCAGCAGCTGGGCGGTCTGGTCCCCCTTCGGGAAGAAGATCGGCGCGAAATAGAGCGCGAAGGCGGCGTAGACGAACCAGTCGAAGGTCTCGACCATGTTGCCCGCCGAGGCCGCCAGGATCGAGCGCATCCGGGAAGGGCCCGCAGTCTGGTTGTGCGCCATGAACTCCCCCGATTTTCCCAGCGATCTAGCCTGCTTTGCCGCCGCTGTCGCCGCCAGGGCTTCCAACCCCGCCGCCCGGCGTCTAGGGAGAATGCCACATCGACGAAGAGGCCCCGCCATGATCCGCAAGCCTGACGGTACCTGGGACAAGTCCCGCCTGCCGAGCCGCCATGTGACCGAAGGCCCGTCCCGGGCGCCGCACCGGTCCTATTATTATGCCATGGGCCTGGGCTCGCGCGAGATCGCCCAGCCCTTCGTCGGCGTGGCCTCTTGCTGGAATGAGGCGGCGCCCTGCAACACTGCCCTCATGCGCCAGGCGCATGCGGTGTCCGAGGGCGTGAAGAAGGCTGGTGCCACGCCCCGCGAGTTCTGCACCATCACCGTCACCGACGGGATCGCCATGGGCCATGAGGGCATGCGCTCGTCCCTCGTCAGCCGCGACGTGATCGCCGACTCTGTCGAGCTGACCATGCGCGGCCACGGCTACGACGCTCTGGTGGGCATAGCCGGCTGCGACAAGTCGCTGCCGGGCATGATGATGGCCATGCTGCGCCTGAACGTGCCCTCGGTCTTCCTCTACGGCGGGTCCATCCTGCCGGGGTCCTGGCAGGGTCGGGACGTCACCGTGGTCGACGTCTTCGAGGCGGTCGGCCAGCATTCGGCCGGCAAGATGACCCTGGACGACCTCTGCTCCCTCGAACAG
>JBMOEP010000139.1:0-5787 GCA_049314675.1 Phenylobacterium sp. | reverse complement strand
CGATGAGCCTTCGCCTGCCACGACCGGCTCCCCGGCAAGTGCCGCGTCTGGAACCCCAAGCCCGGCCTCCTCACCCGAGCTCCCGACCTCGCTCTACGCGACCTCGCCGTCCGAGTCGGAGGATCCCCACGCTGGTTCCTTGCCGTACAACTCCTCCCTCTCCTCCGCTGCAACCTCTGCGTCCCGGGCTGCGATGAAGTCGCGCAGGGATCGGTAGCGGACCAGGGCGGCCCGGTTAAACGCCCTGGGGTTGTCTCCGATCAGCTGCCCCTGGACTCGACCGATGTAGACCGGCAGGGAACCGTGCCTGAGCAAGGCCGGAAGCACGACGCGCGCATAGGCCATGTCCGCCTTACGGGCCTCCGGGCCTGTGGCAAGCTGCTCCAGGTTCAGCATGTAGAATTCACGTCCGTCATCGAGGGCGATCAGGGTCTCCAGGGTCCTCAGGACCTCGGGATGCCCGGAAGCGGACGGGGACGTCCGCACTCGCTCCAGGAAGGCCCTGCCCTCGCCGGGCGTCAGGGCCGGGCCGGAACCGCCATACCAGAGAAGACAGGCCACGTAGGCGAGGCCGACAAGCACCACCCAGCCCAGACGCAGTCTCTGACGGTTGATCATGCGTCATGCTCCCGATGGATTCCCGGCCCGCCCGAGGGCGAAGCCTGACCCTGTGGATGGGCATTTTTCAGACGATAGGCAGGCCGGGGCGTCACGGGAAGCGCTGGATGAAGGCGATGATCTCCTCAGCCATTTCGGGACCCGCGTCCTCCTGGCTGAAGTGCCCGGCAGCAAAGACCTTGTGCTCAACCCCCGGCCGCTTCGCACCGGGGATCTGGGAACGGTACATCTCGCCCCGCTCCGAATAGGTGAACGGGCAACGATCCCCCCACAGGGTCAGGAAGGGCATGTCCGATACGCGCAGGACGTCCCAAGCCGCGTCACAGCGCGTCCGTTCGACATCGTCGGCGGTGATCGGCACCAGCAGGGGGAAACGCCGGGACCCCGCCTTGTAACTCTCGTCGGGGAAGGGAGCGTCATAGGCCGCGCGGGCGGCGGCGGAGACCGGGTTCACGCACCATCCCGGAATGATCTTCGAGGGCGCCAGGTCTGCGACGGTCTGGCTGTAGACTCGCCAGGCGAGGAAATAGAAGGATGGCCCGCGGGCGATCAGGGCCTGGATCTTCTCCGCATTGATCGTGTCATCCGGGTCCAGGGTCTCACGCCAGTCCATCCCGAAACGCGCCTTCAGCTGGTCCGCCGAGAGCGGAGCTTGGGCGGTCAAACCCGGGATGGCGGCACCGCTGCCCGGCAAGGCCGTGTTCGACATCACCGCGCGCGCGAACCTGCCGGGGTTCTCCGCCAGGACCCGGCCGCCGATCAGGCCACCCCAATCCTGGCCGAAGAGGGTCATTTGTTTCAGGTCGAGCCTGTCGATCAGAGCGCTGACCCAGGCGACATGGCCGCTGTAGGTGTAGCGCTCGGGGTCGATGAACTTGTCCGACCGGCCGAACCCGATCAGGTCGGGGACGATCACCCGATACCCGGCCTCGATCAGCGGCCCGATCATCTTCCGGTAGAGATAGCCCCACATGGGCTCCCCATGGAGCAGAAGCAGGGTCTCCCGCGCGTCGCTGGGTCCGGCGTCGACATAGGCCATGCGCAGGCCGGGCTCGACTTCGAGGTAGCTGGGCGACCAGGGATAGTCTTCGACAACGGAGAACCGGGCTTCCGGCGTCCGCAGGATCCCCGTTCCGGGCTGGCCTTCGGGCATGGTCGCTCCCTTGCTGCCTGTGCTTGGCTTCGGCCAGAGGCCGGCGGCCCCAGGTTGGGAAGCTTTCCGGGGCGTCCGGAAGCAGCTCTGAGCACGCTATGCGTCGACGGGGACCCCGTCCATCGCCAATGGCGGGGCACCGACCGGGAGGACGGAGGGTGGACCTACCCTCCCCCGCAGAGCCGGTCCACCAACAGGGCTTCGAAGGCGGCGTAGTCCGTCCAGGCGGCGGCGATGCGCACCGGATCTCCCGCCGGGTCGATGGCGGTGAGGCCATCATCGCGCACGGCCAGGTTCAGGGTCTCCATCTCCAGCCCCGCTTCGGAGAAGGCCAGGTAGATAGCGACGGTATCGAAGAGGACGGTCGAGCGGTCGCGCCATCGCTCAGGGTTGCGGCCGACGGCGGGCAGCCAGAGCCGGTAGGTCTCCAACACGGCAGCGGCCACGCTTTCAGGCCGCGCCCCGGCATGGGCGGCGAAGCGGGCGTAGGCCTCGCCGCGCAGCACCACGGAGCCACAGGTGTCGACGGGGGTGATCGTCTTGTCCCAGTGCGCAGCGAACACCGTCCGCGCCGCCTCGGCGTCGGCCAGGACATTGTACTCGGGCCGCGGCGGGGAGCCCGGGAGATAGCCGACGCGAACGGCGCCGTGCATGCCCACAAACCGGGCACGGTCGGCGATGCGCGGGGCCCGCCGAAGCGCCTCTGCGATGTTGGTCAGGGGGCCGATGGCCAGGACCACGGGCGGCTCCGGCGCGGCGTCGATGGCCTCGATCAGGGCCTGGACCCCGTCGGCGTGGACGGTGGGATGGGTCTCAAGCGCCCGGGCGTCGGCCCAGTCGCCCTGGGGCCGCCCCTGCATGGCGGGCGGCAGGCGCAGGGGCCCACCGATCCCCAGGCCGATGGGCACGTCGGTCCGTCCGGCGATGGTCAGTAGCCGGGCGCAGAGCCCGCCGCGGTAGTCGGTCTCGCCGCTGACCGTGGTGATGAGCCTCAGGTCCAGCTCGGGGCAGGCCAGCAGCATGGCCAGGGCCCAGACATCGTCAATATCGGTGCCGATATCGGTGTCGAGGAGGACGGGTACGGACATTGGGGGCCCTTTGGCGCGCGGCGGGATGGCTCCGGACGTCTAGTGCGCCCGGTTCCTCAGTACCCGGCCGCCCCGGTTTCCCGTGTGCTCGTCATCTTCGACGATGACCGTCCCGTTGCAAATCGTCGCCCGGTAGCCGACCGCCTTCTGGCTCAGGTGGGCGGCCCCGCCCGGGAAGTCGTAGAGCATCTGCGGCTGCAGCTCGGCGATCCGGTCCGTGTCGATGACGTTGATGTCCGCCCGCTTGCCGACAGCCAGGACCCCGCGGTCAGTCAGTCCCAGGACCCGCGCCTGCAGGCTGGTCAGTCGGCGCACGGCGGCCTCGAGGGTGAAGCGGCCGGTCTCCCGCACCCAGTGCGACAGGATCAGGGTCGAGAAGGCGGAGTCCATGCTGATGGTGACGTGGGCGCCGGCGTCGCCGAGGCCCGGCAGGGCCCACTCGGAATCGATGATCTCATCCAGGGCCTCGAGGTCGCGGTTGTGGCTACGGATCAAGAAGAGCGCCCTGCCCTCACTTTCGACCATGGCGTCGAGCCAGATCTCTGCCGGGGGCTTGCCGGTCTCCTGGCTCCGCGAGAGCAGGCTCTCGCTCTGCGGGGGCATCCAGTCCGGCGACCTGCCGGAGCCGAGGGGGAAGGTCCGGGCCGCGCGTTCCTTGTAGCCGCGCTGTTCCGCGGCATCGGCGATCAGCCGCGCCCGGAAGCCGGGATCCCGCACCGCAGCGAGCCTCTGGTCGAGGGCCATGGCCTTGAGCTGCACCCAGGACTCTCCCGCCGGCAGCAGGTCGAGGAAGATCTCGGCGCTGATGCCGGAGATGAATCCGCCCGGGCGCGGCGAGGACAGGCCGACAACATCGGTGCCATCGGCGACCATCTTGGCGACGCAGGAATTGAAGTAGGCGACCGACTGCGAGTTGGCGGCGATCGGCGCGCTCCACAGCAGGCGATGGCAGGCCTTGCCGATCTCGCGGAGAATTTTCATCTCGCCCTGCATCGGGATGGCGTAGTTGGGAATGGTCTGGATCAGGCCGCCACCCGACTTCACGGCGCCGGCGATGGCCAGGAGCTCGTCAATCCCCGCGTGGGTGCCGGGGATGTCGCGGCCATCAGGCATGGCGTGGCCCTGGAGCCGGTTGACCGAGACGCCAAAGGCCCCCTCGGCGATGGAGCTTCCGACGATCGACGCGATCTGCTCGATCTCCGCCGGCGTCGGCTGGTCGTCGATTGCCCGCTGGCCCATGACGTAGAACCGGACGGCGCTGTGACCGACCAGGCCGGCGAGGTTGATGGCCGGGTTGAGGCGGTCGATGGAGTCCAGGTATTCGCCATAGGTTTCCCAGTCCCAGGGCAGGCCGCCCAGTATGGTGGCCCGGGGAATGTCCTCGACCGACTCCATCATCTCGGCGAGCAGGGCCCGGTCCGTGGGCCGGCAGGGTGCAAAGGTGACCCCGCAGTTACCGATCAGGGCGGTGGTGACCCCGTGATAGGTCAGGGGCGCCAGCAGGGGATCCCAGCCGACCTGGGCATCGAGGTGGGTGTGAAGGTCGATGAAGCCGGGCGTGATGGCGCAGCCCCCGGCGTCGATCTCGCGGCGCCCGGCACCCTCGACCTTGCCCATGGCCGCGATGGTGTCGCCCACGATCGCGATGTCGCCGGTTGTGGGTGCCGCCCCGGTGCCGTCCACGAGACGGCCGTTCCGGATAACCAGATCGTAGGTCATGGGTCTTCTCCTCCCAGCATGAGCCCCCGTTGGAGATCATGAGTTGACGCTAGGGGAGGTTGTGGAGCCTGACCAGAACATCCTCCGGTTGGCGTCACCCTCGGTGGCCTCGATTCCACCAGCCCAGGTCCTGACGGATGGCGAGGCGGCGCGGCAGGCGCGTTGAGACGTCTTCTTCGGCGCTCGGGATCGTGCGCCGTCGCCCGGACCGATTCAATCGGAAGGGGAGAGAGTACTGGACCTGTAACCGCCAGACCCCGTCAAACTGGATCGCCCCTTGACCGCCCCGCAGCCGCCATGAATTTGCCGTTACAGCCCGGCTTCCTGTCCGGGTGTACCCCGTATCCATCAGGCCGGATGAGAAGGCCTCCCCTTTGTATCAGTGAAATTCATATCCCAATTCCAATCCCGCCCCTGCGGACGCCAGCCCAGGGCGGGGCAACATTCAGGAAGGATGCGCCGTGGGACTCTCCCTTTCATTCATCGCCAGCCAGGGGCCTGATCCCCTTGAGAGCCTCGGTCTGTCCGCCGACGGCAAGACCCTCCGAGCCGAGCCTCTGCCGCCGCCGGCCAAGTTCGTCGCATTCAACCTGGGAGGCTGGCGCGTGGTCATGAGCGACGATCATCGCTTCGCCAGCCGCGAACGGGTCAGTGCGGCCGCCCAGGGCGGCGTCGCCATCGGCATCTATATGGAAGAGCATGTCATGGTCAGCGGTGCCTTCGGCGCGAAGGACGGGCAGCTCACCTGGAGCGTCCAGCATGACCCCGAGCAGGGATTGGAGCACCTGGATGTCTGGGGCGATCCGCCCGGTGCCCTTGCGTCCATCCGCGAACGCCTGCTGGCGGAGCTCCAGGAGGACGATGAAGTGGACACCCTCTTCAGCGCGCCCCTCGACCTGGCGGCCGGCGCCTGCGGCTTCCACCCTCACGAATTCGAGGGCGAGGTCGACCTGACCGTCCTGTCCGTGGCCCGCAAGGACCTGATGAAGATGCGCGAGCCCGCCCTGCCCGGAGATCCAGGTTCGGACCGGGCGGCCCCCGCTACGACGGCGGCGGCGACATCCCGCCCCGGATTCCTCGCGCGGCTGTTTGGGCGGCGGTAGGGACCGTATTCAGGGTTTCGATGACAGGACCGGAGTCCCACTTTTGGCCGATCCCAGGTTTGAAGTCGGCCTAGTACCGCCAGGTCAGCGATGCCGAGATCCAGTC
>JBMOEP010000138.1:0-5809 GCA_049314675.1 Phenylobacterium sp. | reverse complement strand
ACCCCCGCCTGGCGGCTGACCTTCGGCGCCGAGAGCGAGCGCAGCCGCATGCGGATCGCCTCGCCCTCGCCCTTCGATCCGGAACCTGAGGCCCTGACCCGCTCGACCGGCGTGGACTCCGCCTGGGTGCAGGCCCTGGGCACCCCGGCGGCGGACCTGACCCTGACCCTGGCGGCGCGCCTCGACCGGCATGACGCCTTCGGGGACCACGGCTCGGGGCAGGTGGCCCTGGCCTGGAACCCCGGCGGTGGCGACACCCTCCTGCGGGCGAGCCTGGGACAGGGCTTCCGGGCGCCCAGCCTCTACCAGCTCTACAGCGAGTATGGGAACGCCGCCCTGCAGCCCGAGACCGCCCTCGCCGGGGACCTGGGGGTCGAGCAGAAGGCCGGCGAAGTCCGCCTCTCCCTGACCCTGTTCGGGCGACGCACCGAGGACCAGGTCAACTTCGCCGTCTGCTCGAGCGGAGGCGACCCAAACTGTGCAGGTGGGCGCTACGGCTACTACGCCAACCTCGACCGGACGATGGCCTTCGGCCTGGAGGCGGCGGCCTCCGGACGCCTGGCCGGATTCGACATCGACGCCAGCTATACCTGGACGCAAGCCCGGCTTGAGGGCCAGGACGGCGCCCCCGACCAGGACCTTGCGCGCCGGCCCAGGGATATGGCCGCGCTCGACGTCAGCCGGACCCTCGCCAGGGACCTCCGCCTGGGGATGAGCCTGAACTACGTGGGCGAAAGTCTCAGCGACCTGTGGGGCGGCCCGCCCCTGAAGGCGCACCTGACCACCGGCCTGCGGGCCGAGATGCCCTTGGGACGCTTGTTCTCCGTATACGGACGGCTCGATGACGTAACGGACGAGGCGCCCGAGACCGTGCGCGGCTATGGCGCACCCGGCCGGGTGGCGACCCTCGGCCTGAGAGGGCGGTTCTGAGCATGGCGGCGGGTTTCCACAGGACGGTGAGCCGGAGGGTCGCGGCCGGAGGGCTTGCGGCGGCGGTGGGGCTGGGCGCGGCGCCGGTGGGTCCGCACCGGATCGTCTCGCTCAACCCCTGCCTGGACGCCCAGCTGGTCCACATCGCCGATCGTCGCCAGATCGCCGGCCTCAGCCGCCTGTCCCGGAATTCGGCGACCTCGACCCTGGCCGACCTTGCCGTCACCCTGCCCTCGGTGGGCGACACCGCCGAAGCGGTCATCCTGAAGCGGCCCGACCTGGTCCTGGCCAGCGCCCACACCTCAGCCGCGACCCGGCGGGCTCTCGAGCGACTCGGGGTGCCCGTCGCGGTCTTCGAGACCCCGGCCAGCCTCGCCGCCAGCCTGGACCAGGTGCGCCGCATCGCGGCCCTGGCGCGCCGGCCTGAGCGCGGCGAGGCCCTTGCGGCGCGCATCCGGGCCGCCCTCGACACGGCAGCGCCGCGGCCGGGGGGCCGGCGGCCCGAGGTCCTGATCCGGATGTCCGGAGGCATCAGCCCGGGAGCCGGCACCCTGACCGACGACCTCCTGTCCCGGCTGGGCCTCAGCAATGCAGCAGGACGCCTGGGCGTGCGCGGCTGGGGGCTCGTGCGCCTCGAGGCCCTGCTTGCCGCGCCGCCGGAAGTGCTGGTCCTGGCGGATGACGGGGGCCGCTCCGGACGCGCCGACCAGACCGTAAGACACCCGGCCCTCATGGCGCTGGACGCCCGGGTGCTGACGCGCGATTTTCCCGAACGCCTGCTATTCTGCGGCGGACCGGTCCTGATCGAGGCTGCGGCGGAACTCGCGCGGATCCGCGACTCCGCCCTGGAGATCCGTCCATGAGCCGCCGACGCCTGGTCGTCCTGTCCCTGCTGGCCCTGCTGCTGACGGTCCTCGTGGCCGCCAGCCTAATGACCGGCCGGATTCCCCTGCCCCTGGCCGAGATGGCGACCGATCCCTCGGACCCCCGTTGGGCCGTGCTGATCCAGCTCCGCCTGCCCAGGACCCTGTTGGCCGTGCTGATCGGCGCCGGCCTGGGCCTGTCAGGTGCCGCCCTGCAGGGGTTCACGCGAAATCCCCTGGCCGACCCGGGAGTCCTCGGCGTCTCGTCCGCCGCCGCCCTCGGGGCCGTCCTCACCCTCTGGATCCCCGCTGCCGCAGGTTGGGTCCAGCCCGCAGCGGCCATGGCAGGTGCCCTGGCCGGGACCAGCCTCCTTCTGGCCCTGGCCGCCGGGGGAAGCTCCATGACCGTCTTCCTGCTGGCCGGGGTGGTCCTCAACACGATCGCCGGTGCCGGCGTGGCCCTCGCCCTGTCCCTGGCCCCCACGCCCTGGGCGGTGAACGGGATCATCGACTGGCTGATGGGCTCCCTCATCGACCGCAGCCTGCCGGAGACCCTGTTTGCAGCGCCGTTCATCCTTGCCGGCCTGCTGCTCCTGTCCCGCACGGGGCGGGCCCTGGACGCCCTGACCCTGGGCGAGACCGGGGCCCGGAGCCTGGGGGTCGATCTCGACCGGACGCGGATCGTCCTGGCGGCGGGAACCGCCCTGGCGGTGGGCGCCGGGGTCGCTGTGGCGGGCGTGATCGGTTTTGCAGGGCTTGTGACGCCCCATCTGCTCCGGCCGTTGATCGGCGCGCGGCCCGGCGGGCTCCTTTGGCCCTCGGCCCTGGGAGGCGCCGTCCTGGTCCTTGCCGGCGACCTGGCGGTCCGCCTCATCCCCTCGGAGGCCGAGGTGAGGCTGGGTGTGGCCATGGCCTGTCTGGGCGGCCCCTTCTTCCTGGGACTGCTGCTGATGCTTCGACGGAGACTGGGATGAGCCGGCTCGAAGCCCGGGGCCTGACCCTCACGCGGGGCGGCCGCCCGGTGGTCCGCGACATCGACCTGTCCCTCCGCGCCGGGGAAGTCACCGTCCTCATGGGTCCCAACGGCGCGGGGAAGTCCACCTTGCTCGAGGCCCTCTGCGGCCTGCTGCGGCCCGCCTCCGGGCAGGTCCTGCTGGACGGCGGCGACCTCGGTGCCCTGGCGCCCGCCGCGCGGGCCCGGCGGATCGGCCTCCTGCCCCAGACTCATGAGATCGCCTGGCCCCTCGAGGTCCGGATCCTGGTCGGACTGGGACGGATTCCCCACATCGGTGCCCGGGGCCTGTCGGCCGAGGATGCCCGGATCATCGACACGGCCCTGGCCGGAGCCGGCGCCGCCGACCTTGCAGGGCGGGACGCTTCCACCCTCTCCGGCGGAGAGCGGGCGCGGGTGATGATTGCCCGGGCCCTGGCCGGGGAGCCCGACTGGCTCTTGGCGGACGAACCCCTCGCCGGGCTGGACCCCGGTTACCAGATCGACGCGGCGGCGACCCTGTCGGGCCTGGCCCGGGAGTCCGGAAAGGGCGTGGTCCTGACCCTGCACGACCTGACCCTGGCCGCCCGCCTCGCCGACCGGGTCCTGGTGCTGGGCGAAGGCACCCTCATCGCCGACGGGGCACCAAAGACCGCCCTCGCCCCAGACGTCCTGGCCCGCGCCTTCGGCGTGCGCACGGCGCTTCGGCAGGGACCCGAAGGCCTGTCCGTGGACGTCCTTGGGCGGGCCTAGGTCCAATCGTCGTCGCCGAGAACCGGCTGCGAAAGACCCATGTGGGCCTGCAGGTCCAGGGACCCGCCGGGGCGATCTAGCTTCCCGCCAGCACGCTGTGCCGGCGGCTCCAGAGTAGGTAGACGGCCAGGCCAACCAGGTTCCAGCCCAGGAAGAGCCAGCGGGTCAGGGCCGGCAGGCTCCAGAAGAGGTAGAGGCATCCGGCGATCGCCAGGGGCCCGACGATCCACCAGAGGGGCGTACGGAAGGGCCGGGGAAGGTCCGGCCTCTGGACCCGCAGGATCATCATCGACACCGCAGTGGCCACGAAGGCCGCCAGGGTCCCGGCATTGGCCAGCTCGGCGATCAGCTTCAGGGGGGCGGCGCCGGCGATGACGGCGGCCAGCAGCCCCGTGAAGACCGTGACGCGGACAGGGGCGCCGCGCGGACTGACCCGGGCCAGGGTGCGGGGCAGGAGGCCGTCCCGGGCCATGGCGAAGAAGACCCGGCTCTGGCCAAACATGAAGGCCAGGATGACGGTGGGCAGGGCGACAACGGCGACGGCGGCAATCAGGACGGCGGCCAGGTCATGCCCACCTGAGCGGAGGATGAAGGCCAGGGGCTCGCTGCTCTCAGAGAACACCTGCCAGGGCGAGGCGCCCACAGCGACGGCGGCCACCGCCATGTAGATCACTGCACAGGCCGCCATGGACCCAATGATGCCCACGGTCAGGTCCCGACCCGGATTTTCGGCCTCCTCGGCGGCGGTCGAGATGGCGTCAAATCCATAGAAGGCGAAGAAGATCAGGGCGGCGGCGGCCATGACCCCCTGCGGCGCCCCGTCCGACCCGACCTGCCCGGAAAACCCGAAGGGCAGGAAGGGGGTGAACCTCTCGGGGTCGAAGGCCGGCAGGGTCAGGGCGACGAAGGCTGCCAGGGCGGCGATCTTGAGGACCACCAGGCCGAGGTTGAGGTTGGCGCTTTCCCTCAGGCCCACCAGCAGCATGCCGGCCACGGCCAGGGTGATCAGGACTGCAGGCAGGTTGACGAGCCCTCCGGCCTGGCCAGCCAGCAGCCCGGCGGCGAGAGCCGGCGGAAGGTCCATCCCCCGGGCGGCCAGGAACCCCTGGGCATAGCCGGACCAGCCCACAGCCACGGCTGAGCACACCACCGTGTACTCGAGGATCAGGCTCCAGCCGATGATCCAGGCGACCATCTCGCCCATGCCGGCGTAGGAATAGGAATAGGCGCTGCCCGCGTGGGGCATGAGGGTAGCCATCTCGGCGTAGCAGAGGGCGGCGAGGGCGCAGACCCCGCCAGCGATGGCGAAGGACAGGATGACCCCCGGCCCCGCCAGGCCGGCCCCCACCCCCGTCAGGGTGTAGATGCCGGTGCCGACGATGGCGCCGACCCCCAGGGCCATGAGGTGGGGCCATCGCAGGGTGGCGCGAAGCGCATGCGCGCCCTCGGTGGCAGGCCGCTGGTCCACGGCCCTTCGCCGGGTGATGAAGCTCATGGTCGTTGTCCCCCGGCCCCTGCAAGGGACCCTTCGTCGACCCGACCTTGGCCCGCATTGGCGCAGGCGGGCAAGAGGGGTAGGAAGCCCCGTTCATTCAAGACGGTAAGGGAGGCTGCACATGCCGGGATTCGGAAAGCTTGCGGGCGTGGTGGCGGCGGTTGTCCTGGCCCTTGCGGGCGCCGCACAGGCGGACTCCCCAGCCCTGACGCGGCTGATCTCGGACTACGAGGCCTGGAGTCTTTCGGACGATCCCTTCGATGCAAGCCGGGAGGGCGACCGGGCGGCCCTGGAGCGCCTCCCAGACCCAAGCCCCGCTGCCGATGCCCGGCGACGTGCGGCCCTGGTCGCCTTCCGCGCCCGACTTCAGGCCCTGCCGGCCAGTGGGGGCGACGCCACAGATCGCCTGAACCGCGACTTCCTGGGCTGGACCCTGGACCGCCGGATCGCCAGCCTCGACTTTGACGAGGCCCGCATGCCCTTCAATTCCGACGGAGGCTTCGACCAGACCCTGGCCTACATCGCCGGGGGAACACCCATGCGGACGGCGGCGGATGCCCGCGCCTGGATCGCCCGGCTGAAGGCGGCACCCGCCTATTTCGACGCCCATATCACCAACGCCCGGAGAGGGGCGGCCTCGGGCTTCACCCAGCCAGGTTCGACCGTGGAACAGGTCCTGGCCCGGGCCCGGGCAGCCGCAGCGACGCCGCCGGCTGAAGATCCCCTGCTCTCGCCCCTGTCGCGCCTGCCCGCGGATCTGCCCGCGGATCTGCCCGC
>JBMOEP010000137.1:0-5825 GCA_049314675.1 Phenylobacterium sp. | reverse complement strand
GAAAACTCCCGCTGGATCACAGACTCCATGAGCGTGAACAAATAAGGAACTTTTATGGCCCTCACCCCCCGCCATTCGCCCGCGCCAGCCTGCGGGCCACCTCGTCCGCCCCCGGCCAGTCCAGGTTCTTCGCCAGCAAATCCCCGATCAGCGGTGCCGCCGGCGGGAAGGCGCGGATCAGCTCGATCATCTGGCTGGCCGCCTCCTCCCGGCGCGAGGCAAAGGAGGGCCCGGCGCGCACGGTCAGGTCATAGCGCCCGGCGCCCAGGTCAAAGACCCGGCCCCCACCGCCCTCGGCCCCATTCACAGCAGCCCCATTCACAGCCGCCAGGGCCGGGACCCCGTCTGGCCCCAGGATCCGCACCATCCTCTGGGTCGAGTACACCTTGGGGATCAGGTCGATGAGGATGCGCCCGGCGTGGCGGATCGCCCGGGACAGGTTGTCGATGTAGTGGAAGGTCGAGACATCCCCCTCCCTCTGCCGGGCCAGGATCGCCTTGCCGCTCGTCTCGTTCGACCGCGCCCCCAGGCTGGCATCGTGCAGGCCCATGATCGACTTCAGGTCGTCGGCGGCATTCAGCGCCTCCTGCAGGGCCCCGGCGGGTACCCCCGCAAACGGCTGGCGCTGCGGCGGCTCGGGGCCGTCATACTCGATGAAGGCGTGGGTCTGGCTGTTGGCCGTCGTCCACTGGGCCTGGTCGGTGTCGAAGGCGCCCTTGCGCCCGATGAAGGGGGCCTTGGGGGCCAGGGCCACCAGCTCCGTCGAGGTCGTGCGCCAGTAGTTGAACATGCGCTGGGCGTCCCGGGCGTCGCGCACCAGGCCGCGCAGGCGCCGCCGGCCGTCGACCCGGATCTCCTCGCCATAGACCGGGACCAGGGGAATGTAGCGTCCCGGCCAGTCCACCGTCTCCAGCACCGCCGCGCCGGACAGGATCCTCTGCACCACCTTCAAGCCCGGGACCTTGCGGGGCGCACCGACCTGCACCAGGCCCGAGGCCTCCAGGTAGGGCCGGCGCGCCTCGAACACCCCGGCCTCCATCTCCTGGCCGTCAGACAGGGTAATCAGGGTCCGCTCCACGGCCTCGCGCCGCCAGGCCTCGACGATCCGTACCCGCCGCCCACCCTCGCCTCCCAGGCGCGCCGCCTCGCCCGGCACATCGTCCTCCATCGACCAGTCCACCGGCTCGGCGTCCGGCCAGCGGGCCCGGAAGGCGCCCAGGCCCATCTCCCGGGTCACGAAGGCGACGTCCCAGTCCGAGGAGTCCGCCGCCAGGGAGTCCGGGTCGCCCCAGACGCTGAAGGGGTCGGCCACCCGCTCGATGGCCAGGTCCAGGTCCTCGCCCCCCGTCTCGGAGGCCCGGGCATTGATGCGGAAGACGCCGAAGCCGCAGGTCACGGCAAAGTCCAGGGCCGTGTCGTAGGCCACGTCGGCGTCCGAGGACTGCTCGATATTGCGGATCAGCCCGTTCAGCACCTCCGCCGTGCCGGGATCGGCGGCCGAGTCCACCGGATGGCAGGTGATGGCCGGCCGGTTCTGCCGCGCCTCGTTCACCACCTGGCGGATGAAGGTCGGCAGCCGGTTCAGGGTCAGGCAGGGCCGTCCCTCCAGCTCCCGCGCCCGGCGGATGGCCTCGGGCCACTGCTCGCCCAGCCGGGCAAAACGCAGGTCCTCGGCGGCGGCGTCCCGATCCTGCCGCATCGCCTCCCGCGCCCGGGCAAAGTCCGCCCGCGCCCGCGCCATCACCGTCTCGTCCTGCGTCTCGTCCGTCATGTCCATGTCCTCAAGCCATCCAGTCCAGTTGATGTTCGCGCCGCCGGGCGGGCCGCCGTACAGCGCTCCCGCCCCGCCGGTTCAGGGCGTAGAGCCCAAGGGCGTCGGCCGCGTGGCTCGCGCCGTCGTGCAGGGGCCCGGACAAGGTCTTCAGGGCCGGGCTCCAGCGCTTTCGGTAGGCCCTCAGTCGGTCCAGGCCGGCGGCACACCGTCCGGCGTCAAAGACCGTCATGGGGATCATCTGCCGCACCGCGTGGACCCGGTCCTCAGGGTCGGCGGCGGGGCAGACCTCCACCGGGCTCACCCCCAGGCCCGCCAGGGTCTCCAGGCGCGAGCGTCCCGATGCGCCCAGCTCCCGCACCTTCACGTCGTGGGGCAGGTAGTGGCGGCCATAGAGGAAGGGCCGGTCAGCCAGGGCCTGGCGGACGATGGCCTGCAGCCCCTCGCCGGAGGTCTCGAAATAGTCGATCACCCGCACCTCGCGGCCGGCCTCCTGCAGGAACCAGATGGCCGTGGCGTCGTCGATCCCCAGGTCCCAGGCCGTGTCCACCCTCAGGGAAGGATCGTGCGGCACCGCCGTGATCCGTCCGGCCTTATCCGCTTCCCCCAGGGCCGAGCCGTAATAGGCGCCCGGCGCCGGGGCATCGAAGGCCACCAGGTATTCCGTGGCGAAGCGGGCCCGTCCCTCCTCCGCCGATCCGGTCTCGGCCACCAGGTCCGCCTCCTCCCGGGCCAGCTGCTCGGCGGTGAAGACGTCTGTGTGGGTGGCCGGCGACTTCAGGGTGAACCAGGCCGGGTCCCGGCTGCGGCTCTCGAAGGCCCGAACCGCGTGGTTGCGGCCCCTCGGCGTCCACAGGAACAGGGCCCAGCCGCCATTCTCCGCCAGGATTGGCCGCAGGTAGGTCCAGGCCTCGGGCTTGGCCAGGGCCCACTCCGAGAACACCACCCCCAGGGGCGAGGCCCCCACCAGCCGGTCGTAATTGTCCGAGCCCGCCACCTGCCAGACCGACCCGTTCTTCAGCTCGATCCGCATGTCCCCGCTCCGGGTCGAGGCGCGCAGGGCCCTGGGGAAGGCCTCGTCGATCCGTCGGCGGCCGGTGTGCGGGTTCACAGCCTCCCAGATTGCCTTCCGGGCGTGGGCGGTCTCGGGCAGCATGTGCCAGTAGACGCCCGGGCGGGTGACCATCCGGCTCGCGGTCCAGTGCAGGGCCACCTCGTCCTTGCCCCAGCGGCGGTGGGCGGCCACGTCGGCCCTCAGGCCCCCCGCCTGCAGATAGCGCCACAGGTCCAGCTGATAGGGCCGGGGCGTCCAGGTCGTCGGGATCTTCATCAAAACTCTGCCGCCTCCACCACCAGACCGGCGGGCCAGCCCTCGGTCTCGGCCACCGGAGGAGGCCGCCCCGGAACGTCCGGGGTCTGGCGGGCCAGGCGCGCAGCCAGCCACTGCCGGGCGGCGATGCGCATGCGCGAGATCTGCAGGGTCTCCGGGCTCGCCGCGTCAGCAATGGCCGTCACCTGATCGGCCAGCCGCCGGGACTGGGCGTCCAGGGCTGCGGCCAGCATGGCGGCGAACTCCGGCCGCCTGTGGGTCCACCACTGCAGGGTCGCCAGGGAGGGCATGCCCTCCTGGTCGCAGGCCTCGCTCACCATGGCCCCGTCGGCCACCCGGCGGCAGAACTCGGCGGCCCGGGTCAGGCCGTAGCGCTGGGGGGACACCCCCGCCGCGCAGGCCAGGCCGAACAGGGCGGCGAACTCGGGGTTGCCGTCCAGCCAGCCTCTCAGCTCGCTCTGCCGCACATGGAAGGGTGAGCCCCTCAGGCTCCGGGGCGAGGCGCCCGCCGCCGTGCGGTCACAGATGTCCAGGCCGAGCGCGCGGGAATAGATCACCGGCGCGCCGGCGTCTTTCGCCGTCGATGGGGTCATGAATTTGTGGGGTCCGGGAAGGAGGATCCCGAAGCCGCAGGCGCGGCTCCGGATCAGGCCTGCATCCTAGCCCCGGCTCCGCGCACGACCAAAAAATACTGCGAAGGATTTTGCCCCGTCAGTGGGCCTGAAGGCTGGCCCGGGCGTCTTCCCGGCGGGCCTTGCCGCGCACGGCACCCACGTCGGCGGTCTGCACCGGCTTGGCCTTGTTGCCCCAGCTGCCCCGGACATAGGTCAGGGCGGCGGCGACCTCGTCGTCATCCATCTCGCCCTGGAAGGCCGGCATGCCGCCCCGGCCCTCCAGCACGATCCGGGACGTGGCCTTGGGGTCGCCCGTCACCACCTTGCTGCCCACCAGGGTCGGGAAGGCTCCGGGCACGCCGACGCCGTTCGGCCGATGGCAGGCGGCGCAGTTCTCCACGTAGAGCGTACGCCCGTCCGCGGCCTGTGCCCCTTCCGCCGTCAGGGCCAGCAGCAGGGCGCTGCTGGCGATCCATGAGGTGCGGATCATGCCTTTCCTCCTTCTGCCTGAATGCGCGCGTGCAGCTTGGTGATCTGCTGCCAGGCGCTCTCGATCCCGCCTGCCTGCCAGCCGGTCAGGTAGCTCAGGTGCTCGCCGGCCAGGTAGAGCCGGCCGTCCGGCTCGCACAGGACGGGATAGGCGCTCACCCGCGCCTCGTCGCTCCACTGGGCCCAGCCGCCCAGGTTGTGCTCGATCCGGTGCCAGGCCGCCGAGAATGATGACTCGATGTTGTCGGAATAGCCGGGGAAGACCCGGTCGCCCGCCCGGCTCGCCAGGGCCTGGCGCTCGGCCAGGGACAGGGCGCTGACCTTCGCCGCCTGGGCGCCGAACTGGTAGTAGCCCTGGATCACGCCCTTGCGGCCCTGCCAGCCTGTCGAGGGCAGGGTCATGGTCAGGATCTCAGGGTCGTCAAAATAGACGTGGCCCCCGTAGATGCCGTGGTCCTCTTCCCAGAACCGCCGCTTCATCTGCAGGCCGATCTTGCCGACCAGGGCGTAGGACACCGCCCCGATCGCCGCCTTGAAGGGCTTGGAGGCCTGGATGTCCATCTGCCTGAGGACCGACAGGGGAATTGTGCACAGGCAGTAGTCGGCCTTCAGCTTGCCCGTCTGGCCGTCCGGACCGGCGTAGGTGATCTCCACCCCCTTGTCCGACTGCCGCAGGGTCTTCACCACGGTCGAGTAGCGGATCAGGTTGCCGACCTTGGCCTCGAATCCCTTGGCGATCCGGTCCATGCCGCCCACCGGCTGGAACATGGTCCTCTGCTGCTCGAAACCGGCCACTGACCGGACCGTCTTCCAGGCACCCGAGTTCAGTACGTCCTGGAAGGCGTAGGGGGTTGAGGCCTTGCCTGGCCCCGGCGAGACCCCGGCACCCGGCAGGACGTCATAGCCGCGTCCGTCCGTCCCACGGTAGGCGAGGTCGGAGTCCAGGTAGCCCTCGTTCACCAGGTAGGCCAGGAACCGCTCGCGGTCCTCGGCCGACATGGACTGGTCCAGGGCACCCTGCTTCACCGACTTGGCCAGGATTTCCGCCGCGCCGCCACGAATGTCGGCGGCGACCTGTCCCTTGCGCAGGGGCTTGCCCGCCAGCGGGCCCTTTCCCTTTCCATACATGACGTAGGAGGCGTCGTTGTCGTTCACGAACACCTCGAGTGGGATATTGAATTCCTTCGTGTAATGCAGGGTCGAATGATGGTGGTAGGGGATCCGCCACGGCCCGTGATTGATGTACAGGCCGTCGTCGAAGTCACAAGTCTGGGTCTCACCGCCCAGTTCCGTCAGGGTGAAACCCTTGCGGGCCGTCTGGCAGCGGCCGCCGGCGAAGCTCCGGGCCTCCAGCACCGTCACGTCGTAACCGGCCCGGCTCAGCTCGTAGGCCGCGGTCAGGCCGGCAACCCCGGCGCCCAGGATGACGATCTTTCGCCCACCCCCGCCCGACAGCTTGGGCGGCCCGGCCATCGCCGACTCGATGCCCAGGCCCAGGGCCGACATCCCTGCCAGCAGCAGGGCCGAACCCCCCATGCCACCCAGGCTTTCCAGAAACCGACGCCGCGACAGGCCCTGGGGGCCGCCTTCCAATCCGGCTGTCATGCCGGCCTCCTGACTC
>JBMOEP010000136.1:0-5851 GCA_049314675.1 Phenylobacterium sp. | reverse complement strand
CCGACATAGCAAAAGCCGTTGCCCTCGGAGTCGGCATCGTACTCGTGGACCACCTTGCCCCACCAGTCGATCATCTGTTCCTTGACCGGGATGGGGCAGGGGGCGGCGGCGTGGACCGCCGAGCGGATAGAGGAGACGTCGTACTTCGCGCGCACCTCTGCCGGCAGCTTCAGCATGCGCACAAAGTGGGTCGGCACCCACTGGCCGACGTCGATCCGGTAGCGCTCGATCAGGGACAGGGCGGTCTCGGGATCAAACTTCTCCATGACCACGACGGTGCCGCCCATCCTCTGGATGGCCATGCACCAGCGCAGGGGCGCGGCGTGATATAGCGGAGCTGGCGAGATGTAGATGCTGTCTGGCTGGAAGCCGAACAGGCCCTGGGCCATCATGGCCAGGGTATTCGGCTCATCGATGGCCGCGCCGGTGAGGGGCGGCTTGATGCCCTTGGGGCGCCCTGTTGTACCCGAGGAATAGAGCATGTCCGCGCCTGCGGTCTCATCGGCGATGGGGATGGCGGGCATGGCGGCCCGGGCGGCCTCGAAGGCCTCGTAGGGCAGCCTGGACTCGCCCACCATGTAGAGCCGCACGCCAGGCATGAGGGGCGGCAGCTCGTCGATCACCGGGCCTACGCCCGCAGAGGTGATCAGCACCTTCGCCTCGCAGTCCTGCATGATGTACTCGATCTCGCCGGCGGAAAGCTTGGACGAAATGCAGGTGAAGTAGAGGCCGGAGCGCTGGGCTGCCCAGGCGATCTCGAAATAGCGGGGATGGTTGTCCAGCATCAGGGCGATGACGTCGCCGGTCTTCAGGCCCAGGGACCTGAAGAGCTGGGCACCCTGGTTCGAGCGGTCGTTGAGCTCTCCGTAGGTGACGGTCTCCCCCGTGGCGCCCATGATGTAGGCGGCGCGGTCCGGCTGGGTCCGGGCGTGGGTTGCGGGGTGCATGGTCATCCTCCTCGGTCGTCGTCCGGCTGCGGGCTGCCGGCTCTCCGGCTTTCGGACTGCATATGCGGGTCTTGACGGAAGGTCCGTCAAGGCCGACCGATGCATCAGAACCGCCACGGAGACGCACCACCATGTCAAACTTCGAGACGATCCGCCTGGAAGTCGAGGACGGCATCGCCACCCTGACCCTCAACCGGCCAGACAAGCTGAACGCCTTCAACACCCTGATGATGCAGGAGATGATCGCGGCCTTCGACCAGACCGATGCTGACGACAGCGTCCGGGTGGTGATCGTCACGGGCGCGGGCCGGGCCTTCTGCGCCGGTGCAGACCTCTCTGCTGGCGCAGCGACCTTCGACTACTCAACGCGTGGCGGCGAGGACAAGGAGGCCCGCACCCTCGACGGCGTCCAGAGGGACGGCGGAGGCCTCCTGACCCTCCGCATTTACGACAGCCTGAAGCCTGTGATCGCCGCTGTGAACGGCCCGGCCGTCGGTGTCGGCGTGACCATGCAGCTGGCCATGGACATCCGGATGGCGTCCACGGACGCCCGCTACGGCTTCGTCTTCTCCCGCCGCGGGATCAATCCCGAGGCCTGTTCGTCCTGGTTCCTGCCCCGGCTCGTGGGAATCCAAAACGCCCTGGAATGGTGCTATTCGGGCCGCGTCTTCCCGGCCCAGGAGGCCCTCGAGAAGGGACTGGTCCGCTCCCTTCACGCCCCAGAGGACCTTCTGCCCGCCGCCCGCGCCCTGGCGCGCGAGATCGCCGACAACACGGCGCCCGTCTCTATCGCCCTGACACGCCAGCTGATCTGGCGGATGGCCGGGGCCAGCCACCCGATGGAGGCGCACATGGCTGATAGCCGCGGCATCCAGGCCCGAGGTGCCATGCCGGACGCCAAGGAGGGGGTGACATCCTTCCTCGAGAAACGCCTTCCCCAGTATCCAGACAGGGTTTCCACGGACCTGCCGAACATCTGGGAACACTGGAGTGCCCCCAAGTTTCGATAAGGGTGCGGCTCTGTCGTTGTTTGGGCGGTGCCGCCGTCGGCGGCCTGTTGGCCGGTGAAGTCAGTCGAGTTCAATTGGCTATCGACGAATTCTCGACAATTCCAGTCGCTTAATTCTTGTAGAGCCGAAGATAGGTCGCTATCTCCAAACCACGCGTTGATCTTAGCGACGCATGTTTCAGTTTTTTAAGCGGATGCCAGATATGGACGAAAAGAACGAAATCATCGAGAGGACGGCGGATATTGTCTCTGCCTATCTCGAGAACAACACAATCTCAGCGGCTGAACTCCCCGCCCTGATCCAGAGCGTACATCGCGCCCTGACGGGCGTGAGCAGCGGCGCTGAGGTCGTGGAGGCGGTTCCGCGGGACCCTGCGGTACCGATCCGACGCTCCATTACCCCTGATTTCATCATCTGCCTTGAGGATGGTCGCAAGTTCAAGTCGCTCAAGCGCCACCTGCGGACCAAGTACAACATGAGTCCCGAGGAGTACCGGGCCAAGTGGGGTCTACCCAAGGACTATCCGATGGTGGCTCCGAACTACGCCAAGGCGCGGTCCGACCTCGCCAAGCAGATGGGTCTGGGCCAGGGCGGCCGCCAGGCACCCCGTCGGCGCGGAAAGGCCTGAGCCGAAGACGCTCAGACCACCGAGACTACCGAGACTACCGAGACGCCCGGCCGCCTGTGCTGCCGGGCGTTTTCATGTTCGGTTCCCATCCAATACGCGCCGTTAACCAAATTTCGCTTGCCCGCGATTCGCGCATCAGGCGATAAACGATTTGTTATGAATCCAAGGGGTTGTTGGGGACTCTGAAGATGGTGTCTGAACTCGGCGCAACCGCCCAGGCGGAAGGCGCGCAAGAAGCGCTTTACGCCTACTGGGCGGGACTGGGAATGCAGGGAAGGCTGCCGGCCCGGGCAGATCTGCGCCCTTCGGAAATGAAGTCTTTCCTACCCATGCTCAGCCTCACCGACGTGCGCACTGACGATCGCTTCAGCTTCCGCCTGGCTGGGACGGGCCTCTATCGAGTGTTCGGAACCGAAGTGACCGGACGCAGCCTTGGCGAGGTCTATGTTGGCTCTGCAGCGGAATACTGGCGTCGGGAGCTCTCTGGGATCGTGTTCGACCGACGCCCCGCCATCGGGGTCCACTCCCTGGGCTGGCGCGGCGCAGCCCATCTCTCCGTCCTCTGGATGCGTCTGCCCCTGGCGTCCAATGGCAAGGATGTGGACATGATCCTCGGCTACGATGCCCTGCTGGGCGGCGACAGGGCGGCCAACCGCTTTTCCGGAATTCGCGCCGCCTGAAGGGCGCGCCGCCTCAGGCCTGGGAAATCCCGGACCGGGCGTCCTTTCGCATCCGCTCTGCCATGGCGGCGAGGCCGCTCGTCCTTTGCGAGGACAGGTGCCCCGCAAGGCCGAGACGGTTGAGCGCCGCGGCGGCGTCGAACCCAGCAATCTCCACTGCCGAGAGCCCGGATACGAGGTGGAGCAGAATGGCGATGAGTCCCCTGACGATATGGGCGTCGGAGTCCCCCCGGAAGGTCAGGGCCCCTTCCGGGGCTGACTCCGTCACCAGCCAGACCTGGCTTGCGCAGCCCCGCACGCGGTTGTCTTCGCAGCGCTCCGAATCCCCGAGGGGCGCGAGGCTCCGGCCAAGGTCGATGACATGCCGGTAGCGTTCCTCCCAGTCGCCCAGGAGTTCGAAGGTCTCGGCCATCTCGTCGAGACGCGCATCGATCAAAGCCGAATTCGGCACGGGGTGGGCTCCTTTGGGTGCCCCGAGACGGGCAGGGATGGGATCCGGCTCTAGGTCGCGGCCGCGCCTGGCGCAAGGTCGACGGGGTCCTGGGACCTGAAGGTTATCCACCAGCAATCCGGGGCTTTGACTCCCGGCCGGTCGACGGCGGGTCTAGCCTGTCTGCATGTCTGCATTCCGGCGAGCGATTCGCGATCCTGGACCTGTATCTGCGGAGGTTGACGCGCGTCAGCTCTCCCAAGAGGGCCATCAAGGTGCCGACGAGGCTGGCGACCTGTGCGACCAACTCCCCGGACTCCTCTTCCGTCTGGACGCCGAGGGTCGTGTCGACCGGATCTGGGGCGCGGGCTTCGCCGACGCGCCAGACCTGCGACCGGGGTGCCTGCTGACCTCCGGCTTCGTCCAATCGCAAGCCATAGCCCTGGAAGCGGCCTGCGACCTGGCCCGCCGAAACGGCGTTGCAAGCCTTTGCCTGTCAGCGGGCCCAGGAAACTCGCCCTGGCTGCAGTGCGATCTTGCGGCCCTGCCTGGCCAGGGCGTGGCCGGGCGGCTTTCCGACCTGCGCGCCGGGCTGGAACGCGAGCAGGCGCTGGTGAGGGCGCTGCACGACGCCGAGGCCCGCAGCGCCGGCAAGTCACGCTTTCTGGCCAATCTTTCGCATGAACTGCGGACGCCGCTGAACGCGATAATGGGATTCGCCGACACCATGCGCCAGGGCGTTCTGGGGCCCCTGCCAGACCGGTACCGGGGCTATCCAGACCTCATCCACGAGTCCGGCGAACTCCTGCTGGAGCTGATCAGCGATGTCCTCGACATGGCCCGTGTGGAAGCTGAGCGGTTCGAACTGAACCTCGAGGTCTTCGATGTGCGCGAGGCAGCGTCAGCTGTCATCCGGCTGGTCCGCGGGCAGGTGGAGCGGGCCGGCCTGGAATTTGTCGCCCCCGACCTGCGCGAGCGGATCGAGGTGCGTGCCGACCGGCGGGCCCTCAAGCAGATGTCGCTCAACCTCATTTCCAACGCCATCAAGGCTACGCCGCCAGGGGGCCGCGTGGCCTTTGGGCTGGCGAGGGAGGGCGAGGACCTCGTGCTGGTCGTGGAGGACACGGGTTGTGGCGTGTCCGAAGCCGATCTTGCCCGGCTTGGACGGCCCTTCGAACAGGCGGGCTCTCCCGACCAGAAGGCGGCAGGGGCGGGGCTTGGACTTAGCCTGGTCAAGGCCCTGTGCGATCTCCACGGGGGAGAGATGACCCTCCGCAGCCGCCAGGGCCAGGGAACCCGCGTAGGCCTGCGGCTTCCTATTGTTGTCCGCGACCAGATCCAGCCCGAACTCGATCTGACCTGATTGGCGTCAGCCCGGACGCGCCGCAAGAAAGGCCCGGCCGGCGGCGAAGTCGCCCACCTCGACATAGATCCTTCGCGTCGATCCGGACCTGAACTGGAATTCCACCTGAATCGACTCGCGGGGATCGAGGTCGGCCATCGCCGCCGCCGCCTGGGCCGGAAACCGAAAGGCCCAGCCCGCCCGGGCACCCGGCGGCAACAGGTCCGTTCCCGCCTCTGAGCGGGCTTCGGCGACGTAGCCTTCGTAGGGGCCTGACTTCGGCATCCGCCGGGGCAGTGGAAGGGTCCGCAGGCTCTCGCCCCGGGAGTCCAGGTAGGCGCCAGTGGTCAGGCTGCGATTCCGCATGACGATCCGAGCGGCATAGGGCGCTTCGGCGGAGGAGAACTGTGCGACCGCCATCAGGCTGTCGGCGCCACCGCGCCCCGCCAGTCCGAAGCGCATCTGGTCTCCGCCCTGCTGGACATCCTGGCTCAGCCTCCAGAAGACCTTCTGGGCGCTGACGGAACGGTCGGCCTTCCAGATGTAGAGGTCGCCCGGAAAGTCGAGCCGGATCAGCCGGGCATAGCCCTCGAAGGCGGTTCGGACCCTTTGGGCCGCTTTGACAATGTCCGGGGAGTCACAGGGAACCGAGCGGGCGCGAGCGCGGGCGCGTTCAAAGGTTGCCTTCAGGTCCCTTGGCGGGCTTCCTGCCCTCAGGGCGGCGCCCCTTGCCTGTTCGCGCGCCGAAACCAAGGCGGACTGGACCTGGGGCGCGAACAGGCCGCAACGGGTTCCGGCCTCCGCCATGAGACAG
>JBMOEP010000135.1:0-5875 GCA_049314675.1 Phenylobacterium sp. | reverse complement strand
CGGCCCACGGTCCAGCGGTGGACCTCGTCCGGACCATCGACCAGGCGCTGAGAGCGGATGTGAGTGTACCAGCGCGCTAGAGGCGTATCGTGGCTATAGCCCAGCGCGCCGTGAAGCTGGATGGCGGTATCAACCACCTTGTGCACCATGTGAGCGAGGAAGACTTTGGCGATAGAGTTCTCCTGCCGCAGGTCCATGCCCTTCTCGGCCTTGTAGGCGATGTGGAGGAGCATGAGGCGGGCCATGTAGAGCTCGCTCGCACAATCGGCCAGCATCCACTGGACCCCCTGCCGCTTGGAGAGCTTCTGGCCGAAGGTCTCGCGCGACGTCACGTGCTTCACCGCCAGGTCAAGAGCCCGCTGGGCCAGGGCCACATTGTGCATGCCGTGCCGCAGGCGCCCGTAGGCAAGACGGTGCTGGCCCATGTTGAAGCCATTGCCCTCGCCGCCCAGCAGGTTCTCTGCCGGGACCACCAGATCCTTGATGTCGATCTCGGAGTGGCCGCCGCCCATGATGTGCGAGAGCGGGCCTTCCACAGCCATGGTCTGGATGTCGCGCTTGATGATGTAACCGGGGTTCGGCAGTTCGACGATGAAGGTGGAGTAGCGCTGGTGGCGCGGGGCCTCGGGATCCGTCATGGCCATGACAAGGGCCAGGTCGGCGGCGCTGGCGGCTGAGGAGAACCACTTCTCGCCGTTCAGGACGTAGTTGCCCTTGCCGTCCTTCACCGCACGGGTCTGCATGCCTGTGGCATCGGCGCCGGCGGCCTTCTCCGTCATGGAATAGCAGACGCGCTTCTCGCCGTTCAGGAGGGGCTTGAGGTACTTCTCCTTCTGGAAGTCGGTGCCGTGCGCCAGCAGGGTCAGCATGGTGGCGTCATCAGGCCCCTGGCTGTTCATCGACAGGGCACCCAGATGGCTTTCGCCCAGCTCCATCTGGACCAGGGCGTTGGCAAGCGGGCCCAGGCCCATGCCGCCATGCTCCTTGGGGATGAAGGGGGTCCACAGGCCCTGGGACCTGGCCTTGGCCCGCAGTTCGGCAAGTACCAGCTTGAAGGACTCCCGGTCCAAGAGCCGCTTCTCAGCCGGGATGCACTCCTCGTGCACCCAGCGCCGCACCCGCTCGCGCATGGCCTTTGCGTCTTCCGGAATCTCGAAATCGATCGCCATGGTTCTCTCCCTTTTTTGTTGAGTTCTACTTTGCTGTCGGACGCGTCCCGGGACAAGGCCCCGAGCCGGATCAGGCCAGGTCGACCCGGTAGATACTCTGCGCGGTACCCGAGAAGAGCGCCGTCTTCTCGGTTGCGGACGCGCCTGACGCCAGGCGCTTGAAGGCGTTCCAGAGGGTCCGGTAGTCGCAGGCCCCCAGGTCAACCGGGAAATTGCTCTCGAACATGCAGCGGTCCGTCCCGAAGGCCTCGATGCAGGCCTCCACATAGGGCCGCCATTCCCGCGCCAACTGTTCCGAGGACGCCGGCGGATCGGAGAGAAAGGAGGGAAAGGCCGGAAAGGCCATGGCCAGGCCGCCGACCTTGCAGGCCACATTGGGCAGGGCCGCAAGGGCGCCGATCTTCTCCCGCCAGGTTGCAAAACGTTCCTCGCGACGCCCCGCATAGACGCCCAGGCCAAGGGGCGTACCCACGTGGTCGACGATGATCTGCGTGTCCGGGAAGGCGCGGGCCAGATCGATGAGGTCGTCCAGCTGCGGCTCCAGGAGCCAGGCGTCGAAGGACAGGCCGAGGGGCACCAACTGGGCGAAGCCCTCGCGGAACCGGGCGTCCCGGTAGAGGCCGGGGGGACGTCCCGCCAGCGGCCCCAGGACCGCCGGGTCTGCGTCCGAGGACGCGGCGTGGCGTATGCCCCGGAACCGCGGGCTGGCCGCCATGTGCGCCTCGAGTACACCCCGTGCCGGGGTACCGAGGGTCAGGTCCACATGGCCCACGATCGCCGCGCAGGCCCGGACTTCACCGTAGATCCCGCTCGCCGACATGGCGGCGACGCCATTGACGAACTCGGTCTCGCCCACGGGCCGGAAGGCCGGCTCAGCGCTGCGCCGGTACATGGCGCCACACTCCATGTAGACCGTCGCGACGACCTTGTGCCCGCTGGTCATGTCCGCCAGCAGTTCGTCGAAGAGGTAGCGGGGCGAGAGGCGGATCACGGCCTCGAAGGGGTGGGAGGGTGGCGGCAGGTCGGCGCCCCGGGCACCAGGCCGGTCCCAGAGGTGGTGGTGGGGATCGATGATCGGCAGGTCGGGCTCGAGGATCGGCTCCGACGGGGTCAGCATCCGGGTCATTGGGGTCGTCCTCATTTGGCTTTTCCCCAACTTGCAGCCGGGACCCTGCCGCCGCAAGCATGGCGAGGTTGCCCACGGGCCCGCACCGCGCCAAAAGAGGGCATGCTGGATATTGCCCTTCCCTCCGCCGACGCCCTGATCGCCCTGGCGCAGGTCATCATGATCGACCTGGCCCTGGCTGGGGACAACGCTGTCGCTGTCGGCCTCGCTGCCGCCGGGCTGCCGGCAGCACAGCGACGCAAGGCCATCCTCTACGGCCTGATCGCCGCCGTGGTCCTGCGCCTGGGCCTGGCCGTGGTGACCGTGCAGCTGCTGCAACTGATAGGCCTGCTCCTCGCCGGCGGCATTCTTTTGCTCTGGGTGTGCTGGAAGATGTGGAGAGAGCTCCGCGAGGGACATCAGGCCGAGGCCGTCGAGGCCGCGGAGGCCCTTGAGGACGCAACGGGCATCGAGTTCGAGGGCGAGCCCACCACGACCCCGCGCGCGAAGACCATGCGCCAGGCCATGACGCAAATCCTGCTGGCGGACGTCGCCATGTCGCTGGACAACGTCCTTGCGGTGGCTGGCGCGGCCCGCGAGCACGTCTGGGTCCTTGTGGTGGGCCTTGTACTCTCGATCGCCCTGATGGGCATCGCCGCCACCTGGATCGCCAGCCTTCTGCAGCGGCACCGGTGGCTGGGCTTTGCAGGCCTGGTCATCGTGTTCTATGTCGCCCTGCACATGATCTGGCAGGGCCACCGCAGCGTCGTGATCGACCTTGGGCAGACCCCGGCCTACAACGCCGCAGCCCCTGACGTCGTTGATATCAGCCCCAAGGAGGAGGCAAGCCGGGAGGCCCTGACAGGGCGATAGCTCAGTCGGCTTCCGGCCCGCCGAATCGGGCGCGCCAGGCCTCGACCTGGTCGGCCTCGATCTTGCGGAACAGCACCTCGGGCGCCTTCACTTCGCGACCCACGGGCAGGAGGTCGAGCGCCCCCGACGCATCGGGCCAGGCGCAACTGGACCCTTCGCCCACGGCCTCGGCGACGACATCGCAGGTGTGGGGGATGAAGGGGCGCGACACACGGGCGAAAAGGGCCACTAGGTTGAGTCCCATCCTGACGGCGACTGCGGCGCGGTCCCGGTCCGTCTTGACTGCCGTCCAGGGCGCCGCCTCGGTCAGGTACTGGTTCCCCAGCACCCAGAGTTGACGCAGGGCCTGGGCGGACTTGCGCATCTCGATGGCCTCGAGCTGGGTGGTCAGCTCGCTAAGTTTCTCGGCGATCTCCACGCGTAGCCGCGCCTCAAGCGGCCCATCCTCCCCGCCCTCAGGGACCTTCCCCTCGAAGCGGGTTTCGGTGAAGCGCAGGATGCGGTTGACGAAGTTCCCGAACACGTCGGCGAGGTCGGCGTTGACCTGGGCCTGGAACTGCTCCCAGACGAAGCTGGCGTCCGAGCCCTCCGGCGCATTGGCGGTGATCCACCAGCGCCAGTAATCCGCGGGCAGAAGCTCCAGGGCCTGGTCCATGAAGACCCCACGCTGCTGCGAGGTCGAGAACCGGCCACCATAATAGTCCAGCCAGTTGAAGCCCTTGAGCCGGTCGACCAGCTTCCAGGGTGCATTCGAGGCGGGCGTCCAGGTGCCGTCTGGGCCCAGTCGCTCGTTCACCCCGATCAGGGTGCAGGGAAAGCCCACTGTGTGGAAGGGCACGTTGTCCTTGCCCATGAACTGGACATAGGAGACGTCCGCGGCGGCTTCGCCCCGCCACCAGCGCTCCCAGTCGCCTCCCGTGGCGTCCGCCCACTCCCGGGTCGCGCCGATGTACTCGATGGGGGCGTCGAACCAGACGTAGAAGACCTTGCCCCTCAGGCCGTCGAGGTCCGGGAGAAGACCCTCAGGGTTGGGGCCCCAGACCTCTGCGTTGACTGGCACGCCCCACTCAAGGTCACGTGTGATCCCCCGGTCGTGCAGGCCCTCGTCCAGCCACTTCAGGGCGATGGAGGTGACCAACAGGGGCCAGGTCGCCTTCTTCCCCTCGATCCAGGCACGGAGCCGTTCGGCGAACAGGCTCTGCCTCAGGAAGAGGTGCTTGGAGGGCCGGATCTCGATGTCCTCCGAACCCGAGACCGCCGAACGCGGTTTCAAGAGGTCGGCAGGGTCCAGGACCCGGGTGCAGTTTTCGCACTGGTCGCCCCGGGCGGCGGCGTAGCCACAGTGGGGGCAGGTCCCGATGACATAGCGGTCTGGCAGGAAGCGGCGGTCGGCGTTTGAGTAGACCTGCTGGGTGACGCGCTCCTCAATGAAGCCGTTCTCCCAGAGCTGGCGCGCCATCGCCTGGGTTATCTCCCGGTTCTGGGCGGACGAGGACCGACCGAAGTAATCCCAGGACAGGCCGAACCGCGCGGCGAGGTCCGACTGGACCTCATGCTGCCGAAGGCAGAAGCTCGCCGCGTCCATCCCCGCCTCGGCCGCTGCCAGCTCCGTGGGAGTCCCATGCTCGTCGGTGGCGCAGATGAAGAGGGTCTCATGCCCCTGGGCCCGTTTGAACCGGGCGAAGACATCTGCCGGCAGCATCGATCCCGCCAGGGTTCCCAGGTGCTTGATCCCGTTGATGTAGGGCAAGGCCGAGGTGATGAGGATGCGGGTCATGCGAAGCTCGAAATGAGGAGGCTTTGGAGCGGCGGCTTATAGGGCACCGCGCCTGCTTGCCAAAGGGGCGACTTCAGCGCGGCGTCAGGGCATTTCAGGAGCCAGCCTTCGCACGCCGGCGGGCCTCGAGGAAATCTGCCATGGCGACGGCGGGCTCTCCGCCTGCAACGGAGGTCTCGAAGGCGTCGATCCCAGCTGCGATCGCAGCGCGGAGGGGAAGGTCCTCCCAGGCCCGGATGAGCCGTTTCTGCGACCGGACAGCGGCGGGCATACAAAGTGAGAGGGACTCCAGCCAGACCTCCACGGCTGAATCCAACTGGTCCGGGGCCGCCAGCTTCTCCAGGAACCCCCAGGCCAGGGCGTCGGGCGCCGTGAAGTTCTCGCCGAAGAGGAGCAATTCCCGGGTACGTCCCCAGCCGATCAACTGCGGCAGCAGGGCGGCCTCGACGACGGAAGGAATGCCGAGGCGGACCTCCGGCATGCCAAAGACTGCCGTCTCCGCGCCGACGCGGACATCACAGGCGGCGGCCAGCTCAAGGCCCGCGCCGAAGGTGTAGCCATTGATCTTGGCTATGACCGGAACGGGCAGCGCCCTGATGGCCTCGCAGCAGGCGTGGACCTGGCTGATGAACTTCCGGGCCGCAGCCGGATCGGCGAAGCCCGCCATCTCCTGGATGTCGGCGCCGCCGATGAAGGCCTTGTCTCCCGCCCCGGTGAGGACAAGCGCCCGAAGCTCAGGGTCCGTCGACAGCCGGCCCAGGATTTCCACGAAGGCTTCCATGAGCTCGGTGTTCATGGCGTTGAGGCGATCGGGACGGTTGAGGGTGACGAAGGCAACCCTTCCCTTCGGGCGGGTCTCGAGGCGCAGAAGGACGAGGTCGGACATGGTGGACTCCGGCGGGCTTCGGGACGGCAGTTTCCCGCCGGCAGGGCGACACTAGGATCACCGGC
>JBMOEP010000134.1:0-5895 GCA_049314675.1 Phenylobacterium sp. | reverse complement strand
TCTTTGCTCCCTGGATTCAGATTGCCCGCGTGGCGTTAACTTTCAATTGAAACCCACCCGGGACATAGCAGGCGGTTCTGCTACGCGTTGCAACCTGTCTGGACGCCGCTGCCTGCCGGGGGCAAGTACGGGTCTCAGTCCTGGGGCGGACGCGTCGCCCCGATACGGGAGCCGGAAATGCTGGAACTGGTGATCGGATCAAAGCGGTGGTCGAGCTGGTCGCTGCGGCCCTGGCTGGCGCTCAGGCGCACCGGCGCGCCCTTCCACGAGCGCCTGATCCGCCTCTACCAGGCCGAGGGCCAGACCCGCGCGCAGATCCTGCCGCATTCCCCCTCTGGCCGGGTGCCGGCCCTGAAGACGGGCAGCCTCGTGATCCCGGAGTCCCTGGCCATCTGTGAGTCCCTGGCCGAGGCCTTTCCCGGGGCGAAGCTGTGGCCTGACGATCCGGACCTCCGGGCGCTGGGCCGGGCCGCCGCCAGCGAGATGCACGCGGGCTTCCGCGCCCTGCGCATGGAATGTCCGATGGACCTGGCCAGGCCAATCGAGGCGATCGACCTGTCAGACGAGGCCAAGGCCGACATCGCCCGGGTGCGGGGGCTCTGGAGCGACCTCCTGGGCCGCAGTGGCGGGCCCTTCCTGCTGGGAGACTGGTCGATCGCCGACGCCTTCTTTGCGCCGGTGGCGACCCGGTTTCGGACCTATGCGATCGAGGCGGGCTCGCCGGAACTGGCGGATTATCTGGAACGGCTCCTGAATTGGCCGGACTTCCTGGAATGGGAGGCGGCGGGGCGCCTGGAGACCTGATCCCCAGGGCCCGCCGCCCGCCGAGGTCAGCCCATCTTGTAGACGCAGACCTTGTTGCCCTCGGTGTCCCGGAAATAGGCACCGTAGAAGGTGGGCATGCGCTCACCGGGCGGACCCTCGCAGACGCCGCCATTGGCCAGGGCGGCGGCGTGGACCTGATCCACGACCTCCCGGCTGGGAGCAGAGATCGCGGGCATGACCCCGTTTCCGGGGCTCGCCGCTTCCTTGTCGTAGGGAATACAGACGCCGATCATGGCCCCGGTACCGTTGGAATAGAGCTCCATCCGCTCGCCGGACATGGCGGGTCGGGCGCCCAGGGGTTCGAGGGTCTTGCGGTAGAAGGTCTTGGCGCGTTCGAAGTCGTTGGCGCCAAGCGTGACGTAACCAAGCATTTTGGACTCTCCAGTTGAGGGGTTCAGTCTATCGGCCCCGGAGCCGCGCGTAAGCCTCAAGCGCCCGGGCCCTGGCAAACTCGTGGGCGACGATCGGCGCAGGGTAGTCCCGGTCCAGCCGCAGGCCGGAGGCCTCCAGGACCATGGGCGGAGCTGTCCAGGGGGCGTGAAGCCATTTGTCGGGCAGGCGCGCGATCTCGGGGACCCAGCGGCGGACATATCGCCCGTCCGGGTCGAACCGGGTGCCCTGGGCCATGGGGCTGAAGATGCGGAAATAGGGTGCCGCATCCGCCCCGCAGCCGGCCACCCACTGCCAGTTGCCCGCGTTCGAGGCATGGTCGGCGTCCACCAGGGTGTCCCAGAACCAGGCCTCGCCCTGCCGCCAGTCGACCAGGAGGTGCTTGGCCAGGAAGGAGGCGCAGATCATCCGGACCCGGTTGTGCATCCACCCGGTGGTCCAAAGCTCCCGCATGCCCGCGTCGACGATGGGATAGCCCGTCAGGCCCTGGCGCCAGGCCGCGAGACCGGCATCGTCTTGCGCCCATTGAAAGGCCTCGAAGCGGGGATCGAAGCTGGACTTTGCCAGGTCGGCACCGCGGGCGCTGATCTGGGCGTTGAATTCGCGCCAGCCAAGCTCTGCGAGGAACTTCTCGGCATCGACCTCGGGCGCCGCCCCCCGCTCGACCGCCGTGAGGGCGCCGCGCCAGAGGGCGAAGGGGCTGATCTCTCCAAAGTGCAGGTGCGCAGACAGCCGGGAGGCGCCGGGCTCTGCCGGGAAGTCCCGCGCCCGGCCATAGCCAGCGAGCCCACCGGACAGGAAGGCGCTCAGCCGGGTGCGGGCGCCGGCCTCCCCCGGGGTCCAGTCGGAGAAGCCCTTCGACCAGTCCGGAGCGATGGGTTGCAGGCCCCAGGACCCAAGGGCCTCCGAAGCGGGCCAGGCCTCGGGCGCCGGAAGCCTGGCGGGCGCCTCGGTACGCGCCGGCGGGGCGATCTGCGGGCGGGCGGCTCGCCAGAAGGGCGTGAAGACGCCGAAGGCCCCGCCCGTGCGGGTCCGGACCTGGTCGGGGCTTAGCAGGTGGCCACCGTTCCAGCGCCCGACCTTCATGCCGTCCACCTCGAGCCTGGCGGCGAGGCGGTCGTCGCGGTCCGCGAGCCCCGGGTCGAAGAGGTCGTTCCAGTGGACGATTTGGGCGCCAGTCTCGGCGGCGAGGGCGGGAAGGACCACGGCCGGATCCCCCCGTCTCAGGATGAGGCGTGATCCCCGAGCCTCAAGGTCAGCGGCCAGGGCCGCGAGGGAGCGATTTAGCCACCACAGCGAGGCTTCGCCGGCCGGCCGGACGTCGGGACCGGGGTCGAGGATGAAGACCGGCAGAAGTCCGCGGCCTGAAGCGGCGTCAGAGAGGGCCGCCGACAGGGCGGGATTGTCGAACAGGCGCAGGTCGCGCCGGAACCAAAGCAGGACCGGTGTCATTGGGTCTCCATGGCCCGGCTGGCGGGGTCTGGCAACGGCCGCCTTCAGCCCCAGTACTCACTCGAGCCCGGGCGGGTCCGGGCTGGCGCTGCTGCTGGCCCCGGTGGCTTCCACTTGGGTTTTTCCAGGGGCTTGGAAAAGACCCAGCCCTGGCCCAGCTGGACCCCGAGGTCGAGGGCGAGGCGCGCCACCGGCTCGGTCTCGATCATCTCGGCGATGGTCGCCACCCCAAGATCGTTGCACATGGCCACCAGGTGCTTGACCAGCACGGCGTCGCGGGAACCCTCGGTCATGGACTGGATGTATCGGCCATCGATCTTGATGAAGTCCACTTCCAGCCGGCGCAGGTAGTCCAGGGAGGCTGCGCCGGCTCCGAAGTCGTCAAGGCACACCACGTGACCAGCGCTACGAAGCCGGGCGATCCGGGCGTTCGCCTGGTCGAGGTCTCGGAGCTGCCGGGTCTCTGTGATCTCGAGGATCAGCCGGCCGCGCAGGTCGTCGCCGCCGCCGAGGCCAAGGATCTCCTCAATAAAGCCCTCGATCATGAGGGAATGTGCGCTCAGATTGGCGGCGATCCGCGTGGTCGCCGGCAGGGACTGTAGCTCCCTGAGCAGCCTGCGGACCACCGAGAGGTCGAAGGCCTGGATCATCTCCAGGTCCTCGGCCAGCTGGATGGTCTCCGCCGGGCTGGTGTCCTTGGAGAACCGGGCCAGGGCCTCGAAGTGGTGAAGCTCGCCGGTCGCCAGGGAGACGACGGGCTGGTAGGCCAACTGGAAGGCGCCGCGCGCGACAATGTCGCGGAACCGGTCGCTGTCCCTCAGGGTTCGCGCCACGGTGTCGCGGAAGCCCGAGGTCGCCGCGTCGCTGCCGGCTTCGATGTACCGGTCGAGGGCCAGCCGCATGGTGCGCATGTTCTGGCTGGACGCTGCACCATCCAGCGGCATCCGTGCGAGCTGGGGGCGTGCGCTTCCGCCTGACGCGGCGCTCAGGCCCTCTACCAGTCGGGTGTTGGGGGCATCGGCTGGGCGCATGATGGCGAAGCGGTCGGAGCTGAGTTCGGCGCCGCCGGCCCCGGCGTAGGATTCCGCCCTCAGGGTCGCCTCGATTTGGCGTCGGGTGCGCTCGGCCATGTCGGGACTCAGGTGGGACAGCCGGTCCCGAAGGCCCCGTACCTCGACGAGATCAAGGGTGAGCACCAGCCCTGCCTTGTCTGCTTCCTTGAGCAAGTACTCGGCGGCGACGGAAAAGGACTCTGCGGGCGTAAAGCCATCCTCATCGCGCGGATATTGGGCACCGCCGCCGGACCCGCCCGGACTGAGGGCGCAGGACAGACGGGTTCCCAGCTGTGGCAGGCGGAAGACCGAGAGCGAGGCCGACCCCGGGGCGTTGGGTGCCTTTCGTTCGGCGAGGGCCATCTGGAGGGGCCCGCGACGCTCGCCGGGGCCCAGCGTGGTGCGGAGGGTATCGAGGAGGATCACTTCCGACGACTTGAAGAGCGCCGCCCAGTCGCGTCCCACGAGGTCCTGGTCGGTGCACCCAGTCAGACGCTCCGCTGCACCGAGGGCAAAGGTGATGGACCCTTCGCTGTCGATCTCGAACACCAGGTCCGCTCCGGCGAAGGCAAGACCCAGGAGCCGGGCGACACCGGCGTCCTCCAGGCGGGGCGCAGACGCCGTCAAGACATGCGCTCGCAATCTGGACGCCCACGCCTGCACATGCCGGAGACCTCCACTCTGCTCCGCTCCCAGGGAACCTGCAGGGATTCGTGCACCGAGCAGGCTTTCCAGACTTGTGCGCCAGCAAGGTTAAGACCTTGCCACCATGCAGGCCCAAGTCTGCGACAAAATGTCGCAGAAATGATGGTGCCCGCTGCCGGACTCGAACCGGCACGCCTGTGGCGACGGATTTTAAGTCCGTTGCGTCTACCTGTTCCGCCAAGCGGGCCCTGCGGACACTCTAGCCTGACGCCGATGGGTGGGCCACCCGCCCTCAGATCAGTCCCTGGGCCCGGAAGCTGGTCAGGCCATCGCGGCCGACGATGACGTGGTCGTGGACCGACAGGCCCAGGACCTTGGCGGCCTCGATGACCTCGCGGGTCATGGCGATGTCGGCCTTGGAGGGGGTGGGATCGCCGGAAGGGTGGTTGTGGGCCAGGACCAGGGCGCTGGCCGAGAGTTCGAGCGCCCTGCGGACCACCTCGCGGGGATAGACGGGGGCGTGGTCCACCGTGCCCTCGTTCATGGCCTCGTCGGCGATGAGCTGGTTCCGGCGGTCGAGGAAGAGCACCCGGAACTGCTCGCGCGGTTCATGGGCCATGGCGGTGCGCAGGTAGGCGGACAGCTGGGTCCAGGAGGTGATCACCGTGCGCCGGGCGACGGGCTCGCGGCTGATCCGGACGGCAGCCTCGTGGGCGAGCTTGAGGTCCAGCGCTGCCTGCTCGCCCAGGCCGCGCACCCGGACCAGGTCCTCGAGGGGCGCGCCGAAGACCCCGGCGAGGGAGCCGAAGCGCGCCAGCAGGGCCTTGGCCAGGGGTTTGACGTCGCCCCGGGGCAGGGAACGGAACAGCAGGAGCTCGAGCAGCTCATAGTCGGGCAGGGCGCCCGGGCCGCCGTGACGGGCGCGGTGACGCAGGCGGGCGCGGTGCCCGGCGTGCGGCGAAAGCTGGGGCGGCGACACGTCGGTGTCCGATCCGAAGAGCGGGGCTTCCTGCAGGTCGGATGGGGGCATGGCGGGGCTCCGGCGACCTCGCTAATGTTCCCTAAATGTTCATGCCGCGCAAGCCTATCCTGCGACCTTGACCCGGGTGACGTTGTCACCGGAATTCCGGTCGATGCGCTTGTTGTAGGGATCGATCCCGGCGAAGGCGGGCTTGCTGTCGACGGTCAGGGTCAGGGTTTGCTCGCCGTCCTTCAGGGTCTGCATGGTGAAGCTCTGCACGGACGTCCGGCTGAAGCCGGCCTTCCCGGGTTCGGCGGTGAAGACACCGACGTCGAAGGTCTCGCCACCGAGGGGCGAGGGCGTCTCAGCGCCCTTGCTATCGGCGTACAGCTTGCGTGCCGTGACCTTCAGGGTGAGGTCATAGCGCCCGTCCGGCCTGCGCCGGGCCTCCGCCGCGTCGGTCTTGAGGTCGTAGAGGGTGATCTTCTCGAACAGGTCGGTGATCAGGGCCTGGGTCCGGGCATCCCCGCCCGCCGCGCGGCGCAGGGCGTCCACCAGGTCGCGGGAGGT
>JBMOEP010000133.1:0-5904 GCA_049314675.1 Phenylobacterium sp. | reverse complement strand
ATCACCACCCGGCGGGAGGCCAACTCTACGGTCTCGCCGGCCCGGGCGAGGTCGTAGGCGCGCTCGCCGGCCACCTTGATGGCGGAAAAGGCGGGTGGGACCTGATCGATTTCACCGACGAAGGCCGGCAGGGCGGCTTCGGTCTCGGCCAGGCTGGGCCGCACATCGGAGGCAGCCGAGGTCTCGCCCTCACGATCCAGGGTGGTTGTGGTCCGGCCCCAGGCGATGGTGAAACGGTAGGTCTTCCCGGCGTCCATCATGAAGCTGACGGTCTTGGTCGCCTCACCAAGTGCGATGGGCAGGATCCCGGTCGCGAGGGGATCCAGGGTCCCTGCGTGTCCGGCCTTCTGGGCATTGAAGGCCCGCCGGATCCGCCCCACGGCCTGAGTTGAGGTGAGGTCGTAGGGCTTGTCCAGGCAGAGCCATCCCGAGATCGCCTCTCCCGTTTTTCGCCGCCCCATCAGGCTTCGCCCTCGGCGTCGTCCGGCCCCAGGTCCCGGGCCACCTTCGGGTCGCGGAAGAGAGCCTCCATGCGGGCGGCCTCGGTGAAGCTCTCGTCGTGGGCGAACTTGAGGTCGGGGGTGAACTTCATGTCGATCCCGCGCCCCAGTCGGCCCCTCAGGAATTTCGCATGACGGTTCAGGCCCGCCACCACCGGGCCCGCCTCCTGGCCTCCCAGGGGTTCGACGAAGCAGTGGGCGTGGCGCAGGTCAGGGCTCATCCGGACCTCCGTCAAGGTCACCGAGACGCCGGCCAGGTCCGGATCGGCTATGTCCTCTTCGCGCAAGATCTCTACCAGGGCATGGCGGATCAGCTCCCCCGCCCTCAGCTGGCGCTGCGACGGCCCTGCCGGGGCGCCGCGCCCAGCGCCGGAATGTTTTTTCATGGGGAGTGTCCCGAGTGGCTGTCCCGGACCGCGGATCGGACGCGGACGCGGGGGAAGGCGGCGGGTTCTAGTCGCGACGGGCCCGGCTGTCCAGCCAACGGGTGCTCAGGCACCCGTCCTCCGCCGGAAGAAGTCGATCACTTTCTGCTCGGCCGCCCGGGTGGGACCGTCCTCCCGAAGGTGCAGGGTCAGGACCGAGTGCGGCGGCATATCGGCCGGGGCGGCGTCGGCGTCCTCCAGCTCGACGGCATCGAAACGCTCTCCGAACGTGGCCCTGAGCGTATCGAATCTGGCGTCGGGCACGAACCGGTCCGACCGGAAGCGCAGCCCCATCACGGTCAGGTCCTCGGCCTCGAGCCGGTCCTTCACGCAACGCAGGTCCTCAGGCGAGACATCGATGTCCGCCGCCCGTGCGCGGGAGCCGAAGGGCAGGGGAAGGGACGGCTGGGACAGGACCGGTGCCACCACGGCCGGTTCGGTCATCATGGCCAGGGCAAAGCCGCCCGAGAAGCACATGCCCACGGCCCCTACGCCCGCCCCCCCGCACTCAGCGTGGGCCTTGCGGGCCAGGGCCCGGAGCCAGTCGGCGATCGGGCTGGTCCGCCCGGTCCGCCAGACGTTGAACTCCCGCCGGACGCAGAAGGCCGTCGCCATGGATTTCAGGGCGTAGCCGCCGCTGACCGGCCGGCCCGGGTCTCCGATCAGGCTTGGCAGGAAAACGGTCATGCCCGCCTCTGCCACCCGGTCCGCAAAGCGGATCACCAGGGGATGCAGGCCGGGGATTTCGTGGATGATGATGACGGCGGGGCCCGTGCCGCGCTGCCAGACGGGCCGGGTCCAGGGGCCATCCTGGAAGTCGAAGCGCCCGTAGGCGGAGAGAGCGTCTTCCCAGGACATGGCGGGCCTTGTCAGAGGCGGATCTTGAGGGAGGACAGGTCGCCTTCGAAGCCGCTGAGGCGCCAGCGGCCCTCGGGGGAGCGGGTGAAGACCAGGAGACAGGGGCCATTCTTGTCCCGGGTGGCGCAGACCCGGCCGTCTGGCATGGCCTTCAGGCGGCTGGAGATGGCGACGGGCCCGGGCAGGGGTTTATCGGGGGTGTAGCCATAGGCTTCGGCGACCTGGCGGAAGACCCGGGGCTGGATCAGGGCGTCGCCGGCGAGGTTGGCGAGGTTCGGGGCGATGACGGCGCTCAGTTGGCCGAGGTCGAGGCCTTCCACCTTCAGCCGGCTGGCCTCTCGGGAGAGCCGGGTGGACATCTCGGCCTTGAGGGCGTCGCGGTCGACCCGGGCGTCGAAGGCAGCCCGGTCATCATCGCGGATCGCCGTCAGGAGGGCGTGGATGTCATTGGCGGCACCGACGCGGCTGGCGGTCGCGCAGGCGGCCAGGAGGCAGGCCAGGGAGAGCAGGGCGAGTCGTCTGAGCATGAAACCCCCCGGCGCAGGCGCCGCCCTAGAGGCTGCGCTTGACGGCTTCGATGGTGAAGCACTCGATGATGTCGCCTTCCTGGATGTCCTGGAAGCCCTGGAAGGCCATGCCGCACTCGACGCCGTTGCCGACCTCGGCCACCTCGTCCTTGAACCGCTTGAGGGTCTGCAGGACCCCCAGTTCCAGGACGACGATGTCGTTGCGGACGATCCGGACCCGGGCGCCACGCCGGACCACGCCTTCGGTGACGCGGCAGCCGGCCACCTTGCCCACGCGGGTGATGTCGAACGCCTGGAGGACGCGGGCATTGCCGAGGAAGGTTTCCCTCTGCTCCGGCGCCAGCAGGCCCGACATGACGCCCTTAACGTCGTCAAGCAGGTCGTAGATGATGGCGTAGTAGCGGATCTCGACGCCCTCGCGCTCGGCGAGCTGGCGGGCCTGGGTGGTGGCCCGGACATTGAAGCCCAGGATGGGCGCGCCCGACCCCTTGGCCAGCATGACGTCGCTCTCGCTGATGGCGCCAGCGCCGGACAGGATGATACGCGCGCGCACCTCGTCCGTGCCGAGCTTCTCGAGGGAGCCAACGATGGCCTCTGCTGACCCCTGGACGTCGGCCTTGATGATGACCGGCATCTCCGAGATCTTCTTGTCCTGCATCTTGGCCATGAAGTCGGCCATGGACACGCCGCTAGCCACGGGGGCCCCGGCCTTCTCGCGCTTCACGCGGATGCGGTAACCGGTCAGCTCGCGGGCGCGGGCCTCGGATTCCACCACCGCGAAGGCCTCGCCCGGGGAGGGCGCGCCGTCGAGGCCGAGGACCTCAACCGGCTCGGAAGGTCCCGCCGACAGAACCTGCTCGTCGCGTTCGTTCAGCAGGGCCCGGACCCGGCCGAAGCTGGCTCCCGCCACGATGATGTCGCCGCGCTTCAGGGTGCCCCGCTTGACCAGGACCGTAGACACGGCACCCCGGCCGCGGTCGATCTTGGACTCGATCACCACGCCTTCTGCAGTCCGGTCCGGATTGGCCTTCAGTTCCAGGACCTCGGCTTGCAGCAGGATGGCCTCGATCAGGTCATCAAGGCCGGTCTTCTTGAGGGCAGAGACCTCGATGATCTGGGTCTCGCCGCCCAGGCTCTCGGCGACAATTTCGTGCTGGAGCAGCTCGTTGATGACCCGGGTCGGGTTGGCGTCGGGCTTGTCCATCTTGTTGACGGCCACGATGATTGGCGTCTTCGCCGCCCTGGCGTGCAGGATGGCCTCGATGGTCTGGGGCATGACCCCGTCGTCTGCGGCCACGACCAGGACGACGAGGTCGGTGACCTCGGCGCCGCGGGCCCGCATGGCCGTAAAGGCGGCGTGGCCTGGCGTGTCCAGGAAGGTCACGCGACTGCCTTCGGCCAGCTTCACCTGGTAGGCGCCGATGTGCTGGGTGATCCCGCCGTGCTCTCCGCCGGCGACATCCGCCTCGCGCAGGGCGTCGAGGAGAGAGGTCTTGCCGTGGTCGACATGGCCCATGACCGCCACAACCGGGGCCCGGGTCTCCAGGGTTTCGTCCCGGTCATCGGCCCCGAGGAAGCCTTCCTCCACGTCGGAATCCGACACACGCTTGACCGTGTGACCGAACTCGGCGGCGATCAGCTCGGCAGTATCGCTGTCGATCACGTCGTTGATCTTCAGCATCATGCCCTGGCGCATCAGGAACTTGATCACATCCACGCCGCGGGTGGCCATCCGGTTCGACAACTCGGACACGGTGATCACGTCCGGGATCACCACCTCGCGGGAGGCCCGAGCCTGCTCCTGGGTACCGCCCTTGCGCTTTTCCCGCTCGCGTTCCCGAGCCCGCCGGACTGAGGCCAGCGAGCGCATCCGCTCGACGGCACCTTCGTCGTCACCGGCGACGGCCTGGATGGTCAGTCGACCTTCGCGGCGTTGTGTAGCGCCCTTCGCCCGGCTGATAGGCTTGCCGGCGGCGTTGGCCGCCTTGCGGCGGGTATCTTCATCCTCGTCCGGGCGCCGGTCGAGGTTCAGCGAGCCCGGGCGAGGCGCCTGACGCGCTGCGCGCTGGATTTCAGGCTCGGCCGGGGCGGCCGCAGGCGAAATTCTCGGGGTCCGGGGCCCGCCCGGACGGGCGTCGTCCCGGGCACCGGGCGCCGGACGCGGGGCCAGGGCAGAGTAGCGGACGGGTTCGCCGCCGGGGGCGGCGCGCCCGGTCGGGGCGGCGCGGTCGCCGTCGCGGGGACGGTCCTGGCCCGGGCGATCCCGGGGCGGACCGTCCGTCCGTGGGGCGCGCTGGCCGAAACTGGTGTTCTCGAACCGGCCGGCCGGCCGCTCGGGACGGTAGGTTGTCGTCGTGGGACGATCGTCCCGGCGTTCCCGGGACGGCTCGTAGGTCCGTGTCTGGTTTGGCGACCCAGGCGAACCGGCGCGCGCCGCTTCAGCGGCCGGTCGCGGTGGCGGTGGCGCCGAGGCCGGGGCCTGCGGAGTTGGGGCCTGCGGAGTTGAGACCTGCGGTTCTGAAACCTGTGCAACGGGAGCCTGCGGAACTACGGCCTGGGCGGACGGCTCCTGGGCTGCGGGCGCAGGCGCCGGTGCCGCCTCTGCTGCAGGTGGCGGCAGGGTCACAGCTTCGGCGGCCTTGCTGGCCGCTTCCGCGCGCGCTGCGGTGTCGGCCTGGGCCTGGGCCTCGACGGCCTGCCGCGCCTGGTGTTCGCGGGCAAGCTCGATCGCCCTCTGGCGGGCCTTGAGTTCCTCGGCGGAGAGATTGCCGTCGACAGGGGCGTAGGACGCAGCCGGCCGGGGCGCGGGTGCTGCGGGCGGCGAGGTACGGCGTTCGGCGGGCGAGGGCCCTGCCAGGTTTCCCGGGGGGGATCCCAAGGTTCGCGCGCGCTTGGTTTCAACCACCACCGTCTTGGAGCGACCGTGGCTGAAGCTCTGCTTGACCGTGCCAGCGCTGACCGATCCGGCGCCGAGGCGCGGCTTCAGGGTCAGGGGCTGGCGTCCGCCAGGGGCGGTGGGGCGGCCGTTGTCTTTTTCGTCGCTCATGCGCTCGCTTTACATCCGGCCGGACAGGTCCCGCCCACTTCGAAATTCACACGCCCTGGGCCGGATCCGAAGCCCCGGGAGCGGACGCAGGCGCGTCGCTCCAGGATTCCGGAACCAGGGGCCGGAAGCCTGAAAGCCGCTGGACATCAAATGTCCAACGGTCGGCACCCCGTCCCACAAGGAAGGCGGTGTGTATCACATTCTCGCCCCCCAAGGCCAAACTCAATTCTTCCCCCGTCCAGAGCCCTGCAAGGCCCGGCGACGGGGAGGCCCGCCGGAGGGCGGAAAGCACCTTGCGGCGGCCATCGGGTGCCCCATCGGTTGCCTCGACCAGCCAGGCGGCCCGGCCCTCGCTCACCGTGGAGACGACCTTCTCAAAACCGGTGACCAGATCCCCCGCCCGTCGGGCAAGGCCCAGTCCGTCCAGCAGTCGCCTGAGCAATAGGACCTCGACCTGGGCGGCGAGGTCCGGGCTGGCCTTCAGCGCTGTCCGGGCCGACCGGCTGAACAGGCCCTTCTTCGCCGCGGTCTCGACTGAGGCCCGGTCA
>JBMOEP010000132.1:0-5906 GCA_049314675.1 Phenylobacterium sp. | reverse complement strand
ACGTGTCAGCCGCCTGAGTCTCGTTCCGACTCGGGCAGGCTGAGCCCTTCTAGACACCTCCTTATCTCTGGAACGTGGTTTGCAAATGGTTAACGCACAAAGTCGAGCGGCCGCGACCGGCGAACCGGTGCGGTCAGGGTCGTCACGTCCTGCGCCGTAGCGCTGGCTCAGGCGACGGTGCTGATCACCACGCCTGCGGTGTACCGCTGCTCGCTCATCATCTTCAGGATCTCTTCCACCGGATATTGCGAGACGATTTCGCCGGTGCGGCGATCGATGGTCTTGTAGACGTACGAACTCCCGTGGGGCTCGATCACGAGGCGCAGGTCCGCAGAGGGCGCTGGCGTGTACGCGGGAACCGAGAGTTCGGCACGGTCCCTGGACGCCGCAGGCCGGGCCTGCGGTTGGCCAGAAGACAAATCTGGCGACACCGGAACTGGACTGAGTTTACTTTCCATAGCTCCTATCTCCGACCGGGGTTGGGTTCCGAAGGGGCGACGGCTTCCGGGACGACGCCAGGCGCCGCCCCGGAACCACCGCGCGCCGCCAAAGCGACGCGCGGCCCGTCACCTATCGGAAGAGGCTCAACAGGGACGACGGTCCCTGATTGGCGATCGAGAGCGCCTGGAAGCCGAGCTGCTGCTTGGTCTGCAGGGCCTGGATCTTGGCGCTTTCCTTGGCCAGGTCGGCGTCGACGATATTGCCGATACCGGCGTCGATGGCGTCCTGGAGCTTATTGACGAAGGTCAGGTGGGTGCTCAGCGCCTTGGAACCCGTACCGAGCTTCGCGAGAGCAAGGGATACCTTTGCAATCGAGAAGGTGACGGCGGTGAGTTGGGCCGCTGACGACGCTGTCGTGAGGCCGAGCGATGCCGCCGCAGTAATCGTCACATTGGCACTGGCGAGGTGCAGGGCCTGGGCCGCCACAGTGATCTTGCTCGTCCCCGTTTCATCGGCCATAGCGGCGATATCTGCGGCGCCGCTCTTGAGCAGGTTGAAGCCGTTGAAGCTCGCATTACTCACGGCCTTAGCGATCTGGTCTCGCAGCGAAACGAAATCCGCACTCATGGCAGCGCGAGAATTGGTGTTGAGCGAGGCGTCAGCGCCCGCTAGCGCCTTTTCCTTCATCTGGTTCAGGAGGTCGGAGATCGTCTCACCGGCCGCCAGGGCCACGTCGACGGAAGATTGGCCCCGCTGCAGTGATTCCCGCACCGCGTTGAGGGCGATTGAAGATCCACGCATGTTTTGGGCAATGGCATAGATAGCGCCATTGTCCTTGGCCGACGAGACCTTCTGTCCGGTAGCAATTCGGGTTTGGGTGGTGGTGAGTTCGGACTGGGTCCGGCTCAGGTTCTGCATCGCGAGCATGGACGCGACGTTCGTGTTAATGGAAGCAGCCATTAACTTACCTTTCTTCTCAGGTGTCCGGTCCTCGTTTTAAGGACGGTGAGCGTTTTGCTCCGACAGGCTCGCTGCAAGGAGCGGGCCATTTCGAGAAGAGGCGATGCCTTCTATAAGCTGCTGTTTTTACAGTGTTAATGTCTGATTATGCATGTCGGAGGCGGCATTTATTGCCGAGAGGCAGGCAAGTTTTGCCGGGCCCGCCAGGCAGTTTCAGCCCAGCGTGCAGGGTAAGGGGGGGCCAGGCGGGCCGAAATCCGGCCCGCCTGGCCCTGCGTCCTAGCGGAAGAGGCTCATCAGCTGCGCCGGCCCCTGGTTTGCGATGGACAGGGCCTGGAATCCGAGCTGCTGCTTAGTTTGCAGGGCCTGGATCCGGGCGCTTTCCTTCGCGAGGTCGGCGTCAACGATGTTTCCGATGCCGGCGTCGATCGCGTCCTGAAGCTTGTTCACGAAGACCAGATGCGTCGAAAGCGCGCGTCCACCTGTTCCCAGCTTTGCCAGGGCGAGGGAGACGAGCTGCAATGACTCATTCACCTGGGAGAGAGCGCCCTGCGCGAGGATAACGGTGGAGACCGAGGTCGTCGCCGTCACCTTCACATTCGCGCTGTCCAGCGAGAGGTCCTGGGCCTTGACGGTCAGGAAGCTCTGGCCGGTCTCGTCCGCCAACGCCCGTACGTCCGGGGCACTCGCCTTGATCAGGTTGGCGCCGTTGAACCCACCGTTGTTGACAGCCTTGGTGATCTGGTCCCGGAGGGAGACGAAGTCAGCATTCATCGCCGCCCGTGAATTGGTGTTCAGTTGTGCGTCCGCCGCCGCGAGGGCTTTCTCCTTCATTTGGATCAGAAGATCCGAGATGATTTCACCGGACGCAGCCGAAACATCCACCACGGACTGACTACGCTGGAGAGACTCCCTCACGGCATCGAGTGCGCGGGAGGAGGCCCTCTGGGTGGTCGCAATGGCAAAGATCGCGCCATTGTCCTTGGCGGTGGCCACTTTGAGGCCGGTTGAAATCCGCTGCTCAGCGCTCCTCAGTTCCGCTTGTGACGCGTTCAGGTTCTGGAGCGCCAGCATGGCGCTCACGTTCGTATTGATGGATTGATTACCCATGTCGTACCTTCCATTCTGGTCGGGGTTTTCGTCCGGCTTTTGCGGACGCGCGATTCTTCGCACCCAGATCATCGCAACAGCCAGGCCAACCCGCGCGAGCGCCAGATCTGCCTCAGGCCGTTGAATTCAAAGATTTTTCAGATCACGAAGCTGCGCGCAATGTGCGCTCACAACCGGTCCTTGCCGGCCGACCGGCAGGATCCGCCGGGCGCTTCCTGCCGCCTTACCTTGGCTCGGAGGCGAGCAGGTTGTCGAAGTAGGCGATGGTCCGCGAAAGCCCCTCGTCGAGTTCGATGGTCGGCTTCCAGTCCAGGAGACGCACCGCGAGGCTTATGTCCGGGCGCCTTTGCCGCGGATCATCTGGCGGCAGGGGCATGTGGACCAGGCGCGAGGCGGACCCGGTCAGGGCGATGACCCGTTCGGCCAGGGCCCGGATAGTGAACTCGCCCGGATTGCCCAGGTTGACGGGGCCAGTGACCTCGTCCGCCGTGCTCATGAGGCGCAGTATGCCTTCGACGAGGTCGTCGACGAAGCAGAAGGACCGGGTCTGGAGCCCCTCGCCATAGAGGGTGATGTCCTCGCCCTTCAGGGCCTGAACGATGAAGTTGGAGACGACGCGCCCGTCATTGGGATGCATGCGCGGGCCATAGGTGTTGAAGATGCGGGCGACCTTGATCTTCAGGCCATGCTGGCGGTGATAGTCGAAAAACAGGGTCTCGGCACAGCGCTTGCCCTCGTCGTAGCAGGACCGGATGCCGATGGGATTGACGTTGCCCCAGTAGTCTTCGGTCTGCGGATGGATGACCGGATCGCCGTAGACCTCGCTGGTGGAGGCCTGGAAAATCCGGGCGCGCCGGCGCTTGGCCAGGCCCAGCATGTTGATGGCGCCATGAACCGACGTCTTGGTCGTCTGCACAGGATCGAACTGGTAGTGCACGGGCGAGGCCGGACAGGCCAGGTTGTAGATCTCGTCGATCTCCGCGAAGAGCGGGAAGGTCACGTCGTGACGCAGCAGCTCGAAGGCGGGATTTCCCATCAGGTGGGCCACATTGCGGCGGGCACCGGTGTAGAAATTGTCGACGCAGAGCACCTCATGGCCGGCGTCGAGCAGGCGTTCACAGAGGTGCGACCCGATGAAACCTGCTCCACCGGTGACCAGTATGCGTTTCATGGGACGGGCAGTCTCCGCGCTCGGAAGGGAATCAGGCCGCCGCTTCAGCGCTGGCGCTTAGACCCTGCATGATCATCCGGTTGACGTCGATCAGATCCTGGATGTCGTCCTCGCCGCGGATGACTTCGCTGGTGTACTTGTTGACCCAGATGGACAACGAGATGATCCCGGCTCGGAGTTCTTTAGGCAGGCCATTGCCGGCTTCCGCGCAGTCGGTGGCCAGGGCTGACCAGAGGCGACGGTTCCAGTCGAGGGCGGGAACCCTGCCGGCAAAATCCTTGGGATCGAGACGCGCGGCCTCAGCGAGGGCGAGGGTCACCTGAGCGAACAGGCGATACTCGGTATCCCTCGGGGTCTCAGCGCTCGTCGCGGCCTGCTGATACGCCCTCAGGGACATTTCCCATCCTCAAATCTTCGTACTCAATAAGCTTACGGCAGCCCAGCAAGGCCTTGTAGTAGTCGCGCTGCATGCAGCACCGCGAGACCGTCACGCACTCGGCAAGGACCTGGGGGTTCCGGATCACACCCATGAACTCGCCCATCCTCTGAACGAACTCATCGTAGAATTTCGTGGCTTCGGCCGGCTCGATGTACATCATCATGACCGGAAGATAGATCCGCCGCGCCGGGGACTTGGCGTCCTCGGGCTGGAGGATATCCTTCTCCCGAAGAACCGAGGCCTTGTTCTGCAGGATCAGCACGCCGCGACGGTCGCCGTTCTGGACCACGGCACCGTTCAGGACGAACTTTTCCCCGGGCTTGAGGGAGAGTTTCAGAGGCAAGGGATCATCCTCAATCTATCCGCCGGATGCAAATCCGGAGACCATCTACTTACTAGGGCCTTCCAGGTTAACGATATCCTTATGGGAACCGCCAGTATGGTTAGCCGGGCGTTAACTTTGGGGTCGGCACTATGCCTTGTCTTTAATTCCGGACGGCAGACCCATGCGTGAGCCTTCAATTCCTGCGCCGCCCCTGCAAGCCCGCGGCGCCGCGGCGGGCCTGATGGGCTCCAGCGCCTCCCCCGAGTCCCTTAGGCTGCTCAGGAAGACCCTCGCAGAGCAGAAGACCCTTCGGATTTCGGGCCTACTCGAACGCGCAGTCCAGGACATCAGACACCATCGCCTCGACTCGGCGGCCACACTGGCCCTCGAAGCCCTACAGATCGACGAGCGTTGCGGTGTGGGCTGGCACATACTCGCTGTCGCCCAGGAGGGGCGCGGGGATTTCGTAAACTCCCTTTCCTGCTACGAGGCGGCCCTGGCCCTCATGCCCGAGGATGATGAGATCCTGGTCAACCTCGGCCGGCTCGGCTTCCGGATGGGCATGTTCGAAACCACCGAAAAGATCCTCGGGATCTTCCTCTCCCGGGTGCCGGGGCATGTCGAAGGGGTCAACAACCTGGCCCTGGCGATCCGGGCCCAGGACCGGGTGCCCGAAGCCATCGAGTATCTGCGTAACTTCCTGGCCCAGCACCCCGGCCACGCCAATCTCTGGAACAGCCTCGGGTCGATGGTGTCCGACAACGGTGACCCGGAAAACGCCGAGATCTTCTACCGCGAGGCCCTCCGCCTCGACCCCGGTCTCGCCCGCGCGAGGTACAACCTCGGCAACCTCTGGATGAACCTCGGCGATCCGCAGGCCGCTCTCAAGGAGATCGACGACGCCCTGAAGAGGCCCGTTTCCGCCGACGAGAAGGCGATGATGAACCTCACCCGGGGCCTCGCCCAGATCACGATGGGAAGGTTAGCCGACGGCTGGAAGAACTACGAGGCGCGGAACGACCTCAACTTTCCTGACGGAACCTATTTCGCCATGGAGGGACCCAGGTGGAAGCCCGGCCTTCCCCTTGAGGGAAAGTCGCTCCTGCTGATCGCCGAGCAGGGCCTGGGCGATGAGGTACTGTTTGGCGGCATACTGCCCGACGTCCTCGGGCGATTGGGACCCGAGGGCCGCCTCACCCTGGCGGTCGAGCCCCGCCTGGTCTCGCTCTTCGCCCGCAGCTTCCCGTCCGCCCGGGTCGAGCCGCACGTAACCGTCAACGCCAGCGGGCGGACGATCAGGCTCATTCCCAATCTCGAAAAGGGCGGCGCCGGAATTGAGTACTGGTCCCCGTTTGGCTCCTGCCTGCCAGAATTCCGACCCGACCTGGAGTCCTTCCCGGACAGGAGGGGCTACCTGGTTCCTGACCCCGAGCGCGTCGCCCATTGGCGCCGTGTCCTGG
>JBMOEP010000131.1:0-5908 GCA_049314675.1 Phenylobacterium sp. | reverse complement strand
GTCGAGCCCCTGCCGGGCGAGGGTGCCTTCTATGGCCCCAAGCTGGAGTTCCACCTGCGGGACGCCATCGGCCGGACCTGGCAGTGCGGCACCCTGCAGCTGGACTTCGTCCTGCCCGAGCGTCTCGACGCCGAGTATGTGGCCGAGGACGGCTCCAAGCAGAGGCCGGTCATGCTGCACCGGGCGATCTGCGGGTCCATGGAGCGCTTCCTGGGCGTGACCATCGAGAACTACGCCGGGGCCTTCCCCCTGTGGCTGGCACCCACCCAGGCGGTGGTGGCCTCGATCACCTCGGACGCCGACGACTATGCCCGGGAGGTCGCTGCGACCCTGACGGCGGCCGGCCTGAGGGTCGAGCTCGACCTGCGGAACGAGAAGATCAACTACAAGGTCCGCGAGCACAGCCTGGCCAAGACCCCGGTCATCGCCGCGGTCGGTCGCCGGGAGGCCGAGACCCGCGCCCTGGCCATCCGTCGGCTGGGTAGCGAAGGCCAGACCGTACTGCCCCTGGCCGAAGCGGTCGCCGCCCTGGTCGCGGAAGCGGTCCCGCCCGACCTGGCCCGCGGTGCTCTGAGAGGCTGATGCTGGCTCGATCCGGTCCAGATTCACAGGCGGCGGCCCCTGCGTTGAACGCGGGGGCCTCCGTCGTGCTCGTGGCCTACATGACCGGGGAGTCCCTCTTCCCCTCGATCGAGAGCGCCCTGTCCCAGCCGGAAGTGGGCGAGGTGGTCATTGTCGACAATGGCTCCACGCCCGGCGACGCCGAACGCCTGGCTGGTCTGGCTGCCACGAACCCGAGTGTTCAGCTGGTCTCGGGCCAGGGGAATGTCGGCTTCGCCAGGGGCGCCAACCTCGGCGCTCACGCCGCTCGGGGCGACCTGCTGGTCTTCCTCAACCCGGACGCCTTCCTGGGCCCCGGCGGGGTAGCGGCCCTCGCCCGCGCCCTCGAGGGGCGGCCCTCGCCCAGCCTCGCCGGCGCCCGGATCCTGAACCCGGATGGCTCAGAACAGAGGGGCGGGCGACGGGGTGAGATCACCCCGCTCTCGACCTTCCTGAGCCTCTCCACCCTGGCCAGCCGGGTCCCCGGCCTGAGGCGCTTTGAGGTCCATCTCGAGGATGAGCCGCCACCGCTCGCAGTGATCGAGGCGCCGACCATCTCGGGCGCCTGCTTCGCCATCCGCCGGGACGATTTCGCTGCAATGGGCGGGTTCGACGAGGGCTACTTCCTGCACGTCGAGGATATCGACCTGTGCTGGCGCATCCGCCAGGCTGGCGGCCAGGTGGTCTTCCAGCCCGAGGCGGAGGTGGTCCATGTCGGGCATACCAGCCGGGCCAACCCCCTCAGGGTCGAGTACGCCAAGGGTCGCGGCCTGGCCCGGTTCTTCCGAAAGCGTGCGAGCACGCCCCTCGAGACCCTTACGGCCCTGGGGCTGGCCCCCTTCATCGTGGCTGCCGCTGTTGTCCGTCCGGTCTTCTGGCGTCTCGGGCAGCCCCCCGCCTGAGCCGGACCGACCTCAGGCCGGGAGGGGGAAGAGGCCCGCGCGGGTGACCGCGGCGGTCGGGGTCTTGCCCAGGAGACCGCAGATCCACCCGGCGGTCGAGATCAGGGCGGGCAGGTCGTAGCCCGTCGAGAAGCCTGCCCGCTCGAGCATGTAGACCAGGTCCTCGGTCCCGATATTGCCCGTGGCGTTGGGCGCGAAGGGACAACCGCCGAGGCCGCCGCAGCTGGCGTCCAGGACGTCCACCCCCGCCTCTACCCCGGCGAAGGCGTTGGCCAGGCCGGTATTGCGGGTGTCGTGGAAGTGCAGGCGCAGCCTCTGTTCCCCGAGGACGGCCCGGCAGGACTCCACCAGGCGCCGGACAGCCCAGGGATCGGCGACCCCAATGGTGTCGGCCAGGGCGATCTCATCGAGGGGCAGGCCCGCCGCCTCGCGGACCAGGTCGACCACCCGCACCGGATCAACCTCGCCCTCGAAGGGACAGCCGAAGGCGACGGAAAAGGTCACCGACAGGCGGGGTCCGCCCTCGGTCGCCCGCCGGCCGGCGATGGCGGCCAGGGTGTCCATCTGGGCCCGGGTGTCCGCGCCCTGGTTGCGGATCCCGAAGGCGTCGGTGGCGCAGACCACCACATTGGCCTCGTCACAGCCTGTCGAGACCGCCCGGTCCCAGCCGCGCATGTTGAGGACCAGGCCGATTCGCGACCTCTGCGGCTTGGCCGGAAGGGCGGCGCAGACCTCCTCGGCGCCGGCCATCTGCGGGACCCGGGCAGGATTGACGAAGGAGACGGTCTCGATCCGGCGGGCGCCAGCGCCCTCCAGGCGGTGGATGAATTCGACCCTCTGGGCGGGGGTCAGGGCGACCTTCTCGTTCTGCAGGCCGTCGCGCGGCCCCACCTCGACGACCTCGATGAAACGGCTCATGGGCGGACCTCCGGAGGCGGGGCGTAGACCGTGAGCTCGGTCGCATCGCCGTTGGAATAGTTCAGGCCGCTCACCCGGCCGACCTCGATGGGCGTGACGCCGGACCGGGCAAGGGCGGCGCGGAAGGCGGACTGCTCGCGGCCCTCGACCACCGCCGCCCGCCCCGAGGCCAGGGCCCTGGCGGCATCGGCGGCGTCACCCAGTCCGGTGTCGGTTCCCACCCGGAAGACCAGGCTGGGCTCGGCATATCCGGCGATGGCTACGGGGCCGGGGAGTACGCCCTGGGCAGGAAGGAGCCGCGCCCGCGCCAGGACCTCCGTTGTCCGGCTGGACAGCATGAGGGGCTGGAGACCCGGCGCCAGGAGGCCGGTCAGGGCGCCATGCGCCAGGACCCCGGCAGGCAGGGCCCAGGCCAGGGCGCGGAAGACCCGGCCCCGCAGGAGGAACAGGGCACCCCCTCCAGCCGCCAGGGCGAAGAGGCCCGCCGTCAGGATGGCGGCTGGCAGGTCCCAGACATCGCCATAGGTGAGGGCAAGGCCGAGGGCGACCGCCGCCAGGAGACCTCCCGCCAGCAACTGCAGGCCAGCCCCGATCCGCCGCAGCCAAGGCGTCACCGCCTCCGCCAGGCCCGCAGCGCAAAGCCAGGCCAGAGGCGCATAGAGGGGCAGGACATAGTGGGGAAGCTTGGTCGGGGTGGCCTCGAAGAGGATCCAGCCGGGGACCAGCCAGGCCAGGGCGAAACGGACCCCCGGCTCGCGCCGGCGCCGCCAGGCGACCACCGCAGCGGCCGGAAGCAGGAGGGTAGCGGGAAAGGCCAGCAGGGGAAGGGCCAGGGCGTGGAAGCCGGGTGGCGCGCCGTGGGTCTCGTGCCCGCCCGCCAGCTTGGGGGCAAGGTCGCCGCCGATCGCCGCGGCCCAGAAGGCGCCGTCCGTCGCCACCGTGACCGCCCAGGCCCAGGGGCCGATGACCAGGGCCAGGAGGATCAGCCCCCAGGCCCAGCCGATAGGCCGAGACGTCAGGGGTCGGCGGTCAACCAGCCGCAGGGTCAGGGCGGCGAGCCCGACGATGAGCGGCGTAATGGGCCCCTTGATCAGGATGGCCAGGGCAAGGGCCAGCCAGAACAGGGGAACGGCGAGGCGACCGGCAGGCGGGCCACCCCGGGCCTCAGCGTAGAGTCGGGCCAGGGCGGCCAGGCAAAGGACTGTGAGTCCCGTCAGCATGGAATCGGTCTTGGCGATGAAGGCCTCGGTGGACAGCAGAATCCCGCTTCCCAGGATCAGCCCGGACATCAGGGCCACGCCCCGGCTGAAGAAACCGGCGGCGCCCCAGACGCAGGCGGCGGCGGCCAGCATGGCGCCGAGCAGTGATGGCAGGCGGTAGGGCCGGATGTCCCTCAGCGCCGCGTCGCCGAAGGCCGATGCCGCCAGGGCCTGCATCCAGTGGATGCCGACAGGCTTCTTGAAGCGCGGCTGGTCCTGGAACCGGATGACCACATAGTCGTCCTGCTCGAGCATCTGGGCGGTGGCCTGGGCGAACCGGGCCTCATCCCTGTCGAGGGGCGGCAGGGCCAGGAAGCCAGGCAGGCCGGCCAGAAGGGTGAACACGGCTGCGACGGCCGGACCGCGCCAGCCGCCGGGCCGCCGGAAGGCGTCGATGATGTTCGCCAGCCACATGCGGATCTGGTTAGCACGATCCGGAAGCGGCGTCGTTTCCCTTGAGGCCTGAAAGCTCGTAGGATGGGACATGCCCAAGGCCCCCGCAAAGCCTGCCACTGAAGGACGCCGGACGCACACGCATCCCGAGGTGTCGGTGGTGGTTCCGGTGTTCAATGAGTCCGGCGCCGCCGCCGACCTGGCCCGCGAGATCGCCGCTGCCTTCGCCGGGCACAGCCTTGAAATCCTGTTCATTGACGACTGCAGCCAGGACGACACCCGCGCCCGCCTGCTGGCCCTGAAGGCCGAGATCCCGGCACTGAGGGTGCTGGGTCACAGTGCCAACGCCGGCCAGAGCCGGGCCGTCCGGACCGGCGTACTGGCGGCCCGTGGCGACATCATCGTCACCCTGGACGGAGACGGGCAGAACGATCCCGCAGACGCGCCGAAACTGGTCGAGGCCCTGAAGTCGGGTCCACCGGAACTGGCCCTGGTGGGAGGCGAGCGGGTGCGCCGGCAGGACAGCGCCGCCAAGAAGGTCGCCTCACGCCTTGGCAACGGCGTGCGCAAGCGCCTGCTCCGGGATACAGCCAACGATACGGGTTGCGGCTTGAAGGCCTTCCGGCGGGAGGCCTTCCTGAGGCTTCCCTACTTCGACCACATCCACCGCTACCTGCCGGCCCTGATGCTGCGAGAGGGTTACTCCACGGCCTTCCTACCCGTTGGGCACAGGCCGCGCACGACTGGATCGTCGAAGTACACCAACCTCGGGCGGCTCTGGGCCTCGATCTCGGACCTTTGGGGCGTGATGTGGCTGCAGTCCCGGGCCCGTCGCCCGGGCGCCGTCATCGAACTCTGAAGCCGCCTCGGGACGGACGGGTCGTCAGGTAAAGGCGGTCAGAATCGCCACGACAAGGGCGACATCCAGGACACGGGCGACGAGGTCGGGCATGGCGGGGCTCCGGAGAGGATCTCGCCAACCCTGTTGCAAGGCCCGGGCCAGACCCGGTGCCTCCGGAATCCAAGGCTTTTCCCGGGTTACAGGCCGCCTTGGCAGCGGCAATCCTGACCGGTCGGCGGATTTCGCCGGAGCGGATCAGGTCTTGATACGCGCCTTGCGTCCCTTCTTCTTGCGGCGATCCGCGCCGCCAGACCACTCGGCAGTCTCATAGGCCGAGCGGGCTTCGTCCAGGACGGGGGCGCCGCCGCGCAGGCCCCGACGGGCGCCCTCCTGCCCGAGGAGGTGGGCGCTGAGCACCGCAGCGCCTTCAGCGAGGGGAGTCTCGGGGGGCGGCTTGACGCGATCCGTCCGTCCGGCGCCGGCGTTGGGGTTCGGTAAGGCGAGGACAGGCTCGACAGACAGGTTTCGGGCGTCCCGGGTCCGCCGCGACCTACGAATGGGATCAATCGGCCCCGTCATCGTCCAAGTCGGCATATCGATGGGCTACGGCATTCTGCTGCTCGCCGCTCTCGCCTTCTTGGGCGTCGGTGTGCAGGTACCAACCCCCGAATGGGGCTCGATGATTCTGATCGGCGCTGGTGACATCGTGACCGGCCAATGGTGGACGTCGATCTTCCCAGGAGTCGTCCTGATCCTCGCTGTCGCAGGCTTCAACTTGATCAGCGAAGGCGTAGAACGGGCCAGGAGCCTCCAGTGAGCGATCAGCCGATCCTGACAATCACTGGTTTGTGCGTAGAGGCCGAAGGGAGAAACGGCATCACGCCACTCCTCCATGACGTCGCCGTATCGCTGCAGCGCGGCCGCATGCGTGGACTGATGGGCGAAACAGGCTCGGGCAAGTCGATGACCGCAAAGAGCATCGTTGGCCTCCTCCC
>JBMOEP010000130.1:0-5927 GCA_049314675.1 Phenylobacterium sp. | reverse complement strand
CTGCCAGCCTGTCAGCTGGGAGGCCAGGCGCACGTTCTGGCCGCGGCGTCCGATGGCCAGGGACAGCTGTTCGTCCGGCACCACCACTTCGACCCGCTCGTCCTCCTCGTCCATCACCACCTTGGAGACCTCGGCGGGCGCCAGGGCGTTGACGATGAAGGTGGCCTCATCCGGGTTCCACTGGATGATGTCGATCTTCTCACCCTGGAGTTCGGCGACGACCGCCTGAACCCGGCTGCCGCGCATGCCGACGCAGGCGCCCACGGGGTCGATGGAGCTGTCGTTGGACACCACCGCCATCTTGGCGCGGCTGCCAGGATCCCGGGCCACGGCGCGGATCTCGATGACGCCGTCATAGACCTCGGGCACTTCCTGGGCGAACAGCTTGGCCATGAAGCCGCCGTGGGCCCGGCTGAGCAGGATCTGCGGGCCCTTGGCCTCGCGCCGCACGTCATAGATGTAGCAGCGGATGCGATCGCCGATGTTGAAGTTTTCCCGGGGGATGGACTGGTCGCGGCGCATGATGCCTTCGCCGCGGCCCAGGTCGACGACGGTGTTGCCGTACTCCACCCGCTTGACCACGCCGTTGACGATCTCTCCGACCCGGTCCTTGTACTCTTCGTACTGGCGCTCGCGCTCGGCCTCGCGGACCTTTCCGGTCACGACCTGGCGGGCCATCTGGGTCTGCACCCGGCCGAACTCGAAGGGCGGCAGGACTTCCTCGTAGGTTTTGCCGACAACGGCCTCGGGGTCGTCGCGCAGGGCCTCGGAGAGGCGGCGGACGCCAATCGGCTCGACGGGCAGCCCGTCTTCGTCCGTGAAGGTCTCGTCATCCGGAATGACCCGGATCACGCGCTTCAGCGAAGTCTCGCCGGTCTTGGGATCAATGCGGACGCGGATGTCGTGCTCGGCGCCGTAACGGGCGCGGGCACCCTTCTGGATGGCCTCTTCGATGGCCGAGATGACCACCTCGCGGTCGATGGATTTCTCTCGCGCCACCGCCTCCGCGATTTGCAGAAGCTCAAGCCGGTTTGCGGCGATCCCTGTCGGGCTCATGGGATGTCCTCCTGGTCGGAATCGGGGTTGGGGTCGGCGGCCAGGCGGCGGGCGCGCTCTTGGGCGCCCCGGTCCATCAGCCGGTCGGTCAGGATCAGTTTCGCCTCTAGGATCCAGGCGAAGGGAATAAGCGCGGTCTCGGCCTCCTCCTCGAGGTTGACGGCCACCTGGTCGCCCTCGACGCCGGCGAGCTCGCCGCGGAAGCGTTTCCGGCCCTCGGCCAGGCGGTCCAGTTCGATCCGCGCTTCGAAGCCCTCGTAGGTCACGAAGTCCTTTAGCCGTGTGAGGGGCCGGTCAACCCCCGGGGTCGAGACCTCCAGTGTGTAGACGCCCGACACCGGATCGGCGGCGTCCAGGACTTCGGACAGGGCCCGGGACAGCCGGGCGCAGCCCTCGACGTTCATTTCCCCCTCCGGGGTCTCAGCCATGATCTGCAGTCGGCGCGCGTGTTCGCTGCCCATCAGCCTCAGGCGCACGATTTCGTATCCCGCAGCCTCCGCCACCGGGTCGAGTATTTCCAGGAGCCGGGCGTCCTCCGCCGTCCTGCCGCGCATTCGGTCTCTCCGAGCCCTGCCGGGCGGACCCCTTCCGGGCGCCCCTTGATCCAACAAAAAAGCGGCCGGGCCGCAGCCCGCCGCTCGTATACGTCATCCAACGCCACAAACGATGTTGAGGGCTTTATAGAACAGACATCGGTGCCTGTCAGCCCCTTCCGCCCCCCTCGCCGTTGGGCCATAGCAGGGGCCTGACCGGCATCGCGCCACCTAGGAGACCGACATGGACATTTCCCGCATCCCGGTCGGAGTGAATCCGCCCTACGACATCAACGCCCTGATCGAGATCCCGCAGGGCGGCGCGCCGGTCAAATACGAGCTCGACAAGGCCTCCGGCGCCATGTTCGTCGACCGCTTCCTACACACGGCCATGTTCTATCCGGGAAACTATGGCTTCATTCCCCACACCCTGTCGGGGGACGGGGACCCGCTGGATGTACTGGTGGTCGGCCTCACCCCGGTGGCCACCGGCGCCATCATCCGCTGCCGGCCGATCGGCTGCCTGATCATGGCCGACGAGGCGGGGGAGGACGAGAAGGTCCTGGCCGTGCCGGTGGACCAGCTCCACCCCTACTATGCCGGGATCGATTCCTGGCGGGCCCTGCCCTCCATCCTGACCGAGCAGGTCGCCCACTTCTTCTCCCACTACAAGGACCTGGAGAAAGGCAAGAAGTCGGAGGTCGGCCGGTGGGCCGATCCCGCAGAGACCGGCGAGATCATTCGCCAGTCGATCGAGCGGGCGCGTCAGGCCGGGGACTGATCCCCCGTCCCCCCGTCCCGTCGGCGGCGGGCCTCTCGCCTTGCAACCATCAGGGTCAGGACCACCCCCGCCGCCCCAAGGATGGCCGAGTAGACGAAGAAGACCACGTAGCCGGTCCCCAGACCCGCGGCGGTCACCCCGGACTTCGCCACCGCCTCGCCGAAGGCGCCTGGCGCTGCTGGCAGGAGGACCCCGCCCGGCGCATCCGCCAACCGGGCTGCACCCTCGACGATGCGCCCGGACTGCGAGGCGATCAGCTTGCCGAGCAGGGCGTAGAGGGATGAGAAGAGGGCGTACTGCGAGGCGGTGAAGCCCCGGCTGGTCAGGCTGGACATGTAGGCGATCAGGCAGGTGCCGGCGAAGCCCGAGGCCAGGTTGTCGATGCCGATCGCCGCCGCGAGGGCCCAGAGCTGGGGCCCCTGGAGGGTCAGCCAGGCGAAGACGAGGTTTGAGATCGGGCCTGCGAAGGCGCCGATCACCAGGGCCCGCATCAGGCCCAGGCGCGCCACCGCCCAGCCGCCCAGCCCGACGCCGGCCACCGACATGATCACCCCGAGTACCTTGCGGACCTCTGCGATCTCGAGCTTCGAGAACCCGAGGTCGAGATAGAAGGGGTTCATGATGTTCAGCACGAAGTCGGGCAGGCGATAGACGCAGATCAGGGCCAGGATCAGGGCCGCCGTCCCCTGGTGCCGTCGGACGAAGTCCGCCAGGGGCTCGCCCAGGGCTTGGAAAAGAAAGCGGCCGGGCCGGGTCGGCGCGCCGGACAGGGGCAGGACCGCCGCGGCCAGCAGGGCAAGCCCGCCAAGGGCGGAGACCACCTGGGCGATGGCGCCCGCCGGCTTCGCCGCCCAAAGTTCTGCGAGGGAACCTGCAAGTCCCTCCAGGCCAAGGGCGGAGAGGGGCGTGCGTAGCAGGAAGGGATTTCCCGAGAGACCTGATCCCAGAAGGGCTGCGGCCGCCAGGACGAGGCCTCCGCGGCCTGCCCACTCCAGGGCGTCCCGTCCGGGCCTTGCGGCGACGGGATCGGGGTCCTTCGGGCGCGCGACAGCGGCCGCCTCCCGGGGGGCGGCGAGGACGCCTGCGGTTCCCGCCAGCATCAGCACCGCCATCAGGGCGTAGGAGCCGCCCCAGCCGATGACGTCACTCAGGACCAGGGGCAGGATCCCGGCCAGGATCATGGCGATCCGGTACCCCCACTGGTAGGCGGCGGCCATGGCGCCGGCCCGCTCGGGCCCGGCCGCTTCGATCCGCCAGGCGTCGATGACGATGTCCTGGGTGGCCGAGACCACGCCCACCAGGACCGCCAGGGCGGCCATGGCGCCCAGGCTTTTCGAGGGGTCCACTCCCGAGATGGCCAGGAGCGCCAGGATGATGATCGCCTGGCAGGCCAGCATCCAGGCCCGCCTCTGGCCCAGGGCCCGGGTCAGGCCAGGGATCGGCACCCGGTCGACCAGGGGCGCCCAGAGGAACTTCACCGAATAGGCCAGGGTGGCCAGGCTGAAGACCCCGATGACCTCCAGGGACAGGCCGGCGTCCCTCAGCCAGGCCGAGAGGGTGTCGAAGATCAGCAGGTTGGGCAGGCCCGAGGCAAAGCCCAGGGCCATCATGACCAGGGACCGCCGCTCGCCATAGACGGCCAGGGCCTTCAGGCCGGTCAGCGGGGCCTCGGCCGGCCCTTCGTCGCCCCTGGGGTTCATCGCCGCATCCGTTGCGCCGCCAGACCGCAGCGTCGGGAAGATTGGCGTGCGCCGCCCCCGCCGTCCAGCAGCCGCCTCCGACTTATCGGACAGGGATCTAGCGCCGCCGCCCGGCGGGCTCGGCCCAGCCCCGGGCCACCCGGGACAGGATGCGTCTCAGGGCGTCGGCGGCGAGGGGCTTGACCAGGAAATCGTCCATGCCGGACGCGAGGCAGATCTGGCGGTCATCCTCGAAGGTGTTGGCGGTCAGGGCCACGATCGGGGTCTTCACGCCCTGGTTGCGCATTTCCCGGACCGTCTCGGGGCCGGTCTGCCCCGGCATGCGCATGTCCATCAGGATCAGGTCGTAGGCGCCCACGGCGACCGCGGCAAGGGCTTCGGGGCCGCCCGCGGCGGGGTCCACCACGCAACCCTCCCGGTTGAGCATGGCCGTGGCCAGCAGGGCGTTGATGGCATGGTCTTCCACGAGCAGGACCCGCAGGCCTGGCGCTGCGGCCGGGGCGATCCGGTCGTCGAGGCGCCCGGTCCGACTCCGGCCCCGTGCCGCTGCGACCACCCGCTGCGCCAGGGAGGCCGGCCGCAGGGGCTTGATCAGGTAGCCGGCGAAACCGCGGGCCCGGTAATCGTCGATCAGGCCGCGATCCTCGGGCGAGAGCAGGATAATGGCCGGCCGGTCGTCCGGCGGTCCTGTCGGTCGAAGGGTATGATCCACAAGCAAAAGGTCGGCGTCCGCGGGCAGGTCTGCGAGGCTGGCGGCGGCGACGCCTTCGCCCCCGCGGGAGGCGACCTGGCGGATGGCGGCCTCGGCAACGACGGGATTGGCGCTCACCACCGCGATACGGCGTTGGGACAGGGTTCGGCCGGGACTTCCACCCGCCCGGGCCGCCGGCAGCTCAAGCCAGAATTCCGCTCCGCCCCCGGGGGCGGGATCGACCCCGGCCCGGCCCTCCATGGCGGTCGCCAGGGAACGGACGATGGCCAGGCCAAGACCCGCGCCCCCAAGGTTGACGCCGTCGACCCTGGGGTCGGTCTGGACGAAGGGCTCGAAGATGCGCTCCCGCTCGGCTTCGGCCACGCCGGGTCCGGTGTCGCCGACGCTCAGCCGGATGCGGCCAGGGCCCGCGGCGACCGCCGAGACCAGGACGCCGCCCTCGCCCGTGAACTTGATGGCATTGGCCACATAGTTCAGCAGGATCTGCCTCAGCCGGCCCTCATCGCCGCGGATGCGTCCGAGCCCCGGGGCGATCCACCATCCGATCTCCAGGCCCTTTTCCGTGGCCCGGGGCGCGGTCAGCTCGCAGACCCCGCGCAGGAGGTTCTCGAGGCTGACGTCGCCCGTCTGGATCTCGACGGTGGAGGCGCCGAGCCGGGCGAAGTCCAGCAGCTGGTTGACCAGGCCCAGCAGGTGCTCGCCCGACTCCCGAAGGGCGTCCACATAGCTGCGTTGCTCGCCCGTCAGGGGTGTGGACTCCAGCAGGCGGGCCAGGCCCAGGACGCCGTTGAGCGGCGTCCGGAACTCGTGGCTCAGGCTGGCCAGTTCCTCGATGCTGACCGGGGTCGCCGGGGCGTGGACAGCCTGCGGGCTGTCTGCAACGGCGGGTTCGGCGCCAGCGGGAGGGACGATGGGTCGGGTCATGGCCTCATCCTTTCTCGCCTTGCCGGATGAAGGGTCAAGTCTGGCGATTAAGATGAGGTCAACAGGGGTGTCAGGCCCCTGCGCCAACCCCCCGGTAGGCCAGGGCCTCGGCCACGTGTCGGCGGGCGACGGCGGGTGCGGCGTCGGGCTCCAGGTCCGCGAGGGTCCGGGCCAGGCGCAGGACCCGGCTCCAGCCCCGGGCCGTGAGGCCGGCGGCGTCG
>JBMOEP010000129.1:0-5957 GCA_049314675.1 Phenylobacterium sp. | reverse complement strand
AACCTCTACAGGTTGGAGAAGGCCGGGGGACTGGCACCGGGCGATCCTCGCGGGGGTGCCTATGCCGCCGGGCGCCTGGGTGCGGGTGCCTCCGCCCTGCGGGACTTCACGGTCCTGGCCTGGAAGACCTCGGAAAGCGCCCGCGTCGGTTGGCCGGAAGTCTCAGTGGCCGACGCCCTTGCGGGGCGTGCGGACATCTGGACGTCCCTCTATGGCAAGGACTGATGGAGGCTCCCCAATTCGGCCTGCCTGAGGCGGCGGGCACCTGGCCGGACCGGCCATCGGCCTTCGGCATCGCGGTCCGGCGCGGACGCATTGCCCTCGTCGAGATCGGCGACCCGGCGACCGAGATCTGGCTGGCCCTTCCCGGGGGTGGCATCGAGCCTGGGGAGACGCCCGAAGGCGCCCTTGTCCGCGAGTTCGCGGAGGAGACGGGCCTGGTCATTCGCCCGGTCTCGCGACTGGGCCCCTCGTCCGACCGGGTCGTGATCAATGACGGCCGGGCTTTCAACGTCAGGGGCGAATTCTTCACAGCGGTGATTCTCTCCGAGGCGCCCCATCTGCTGACGGAGCCGGACCACCGGCTTGTCTGGCGGACGCCTTTGCAGGCCCTCAGGGGACTTCACAGGGAGTCCCATGCCTGGGCGGTGGCCCAGTGGCTTCGCGGTTTGCGCGCCCGGGCCTGACATAGTAGGCCGGGGTTGCTGGAAACCCGGAGGTCGGCATGAGCGAAGCTAAGCTTATCGACGGTCGTGCCGCGGCGGACAGCCTCAGGTCCCAGGTCGCCTCGGAGGTCGCGGACCTGAAGGCACGCTTCGGCGTCACACCGGGCCTGGCGGTGGTCCTGGTGGGGGAGGACCCGGCTAGCCAGGTCTATGTGCGCTCCAAGGGCGAGCAGTCCCTCGCTGCGGGGATGCACTCGGTCACCCACAGGCTTTCAGCAGACACGCCGCAGGACGTCCTGATTGGGCTTGTTCGGTCGTTGAACGCCGATCCGGCGATCCACGGCATCCTGGTCCAGATGCCGCTTCCTCGAGGGCTGGATGAAAAGGCGGTTGTCGAGGCCATCGATCCGGACAAGGACGTCGATGGCCTGCACGTCGTGAATGCCGGACGACTTTCCCAGGGGCTTCCCTCACTCTCCCCCTGTACGCCGTTAGGCTGCATGATCCTGCTACGTCAGACCCTCGGGGAAGACCTGTCGGGGCTGAGGGCGGTCGTGGTCGGTCGGTCGATCCTCGTGGGACGTCCGGTGGCGCAGCTTCTCCTGCAGGCGGACTGCACCGTCACCATCGCCCACTCGCGGACACGCGACCTTGCCGCAGTCTGCCGGGAAGCGGATATCCTCGTGGCGGCGGTGGGGCGTCCGCGCATGATCCCGGGCGACTGGATCCGCCCCGGTGCCACAGTCATAGACGTCGGTATCAACCGGGTCCCGTTCGACGATCCCGCCAAGGCCGCCGAGGGACGAACAAAGCTCGTCGGCGACGTGGACTTCAGGTCCGCCCGCCAGGTCGCTGGTGCCATCACGCCCGTCCCAAACGGCGTGGGGCCGATGACGGTCGCCTGCCTGCTCGCCAACACGGTGACCGCCGCCCGGCGTATCTGCGGACTCTAGGCCGGCGGGGGCGCGCCCACGCCCTTGTCGGTCGTGCGCACGATGGTCTCCAAAGCTTCCTCTACAGCCTCGCTGAACGCCTCCGCGATGGCGCCCCCCCGGTTCTCAGCTGCCCTGCGACTGAAGGCGAAGGTCTGTTCCTGAACCACCGTCTGGTCCTTGAGGCGGGTCAGAACAAGATGCAGGTCCACCCGGATCTCAGGCGCAGCCTTCGGACCTTGGTCGTAGGCCGCTTCGAAACGGGAAACGTCCACGCGCAGGCCGAAGGCCGGGCGACCAAGTTCGCCGGGCGTGATCAGGCGCGCCGGGCCGGAACTGGTGGCAAAGGCTCTCACAAGGGCCTGGTCGAAGAGGACGGCCGCCGCCTGGGTCCACCGGGCGTTGGCGAGATAGGCGGCCTCTGCGCCATCGGAGGTCAGGATCCGGTCGCCACCTGCGGCGGGATGGAAGTTCCCGCCAGCCCGGACGACGGCATAGCGCCCCTCCGTCGGCGATGGCGTAGCGGAGGCCTGCGGGTCCGGCGTGAACCGGTAGAGCTGGGTCGGCTTGCTGTCCGGCAGCAGGGTGATGCATCCGGAGAGGAGCAGCGCCGCCGAGATGGCGCCCAGGCGGCTGAGGTTCAGGGTCGGGATCATGGGCGGACCTCCTTTTCCTTACCGGGGCTCTTGGAGATAAGGCCTCGGGGATTGGCTTCCAGTTCGCGGCCCAGGCGGGTGAGGGAGTCTGCTGCCCCCTGAAGGGCGCCGATCGCAGATGTGAACTGGGCGAGGCTGCTTGCGGTGTACTCGCCCTCCGGGCCGTCGACCCGGGCGATGACGCCTCGGAGTTCCTTGACCGCTGTCTGGGTCTCAGTCGCAGCCTCCGCAAGGCTCTTGAGGGTTTGAGCCCCCTCGCCCTCGACGAGCCCGCGACTTGCGGCAGAGAGGGCGGCGATCTCCTGGGCGGCTGTGTTGACGCTCTTAAGCGCCGCTTCGGTCTCAGCGATCATCGCCTTCCGTCGCACCAGTTCAGAAGAGACGACCTCGACATTCCTTAGTGAAGCCTGGATCGCGGCAATGTTCTCCGGCGTAAGCATCGCATTGACCCCCTGAAGGGCCTTCACGGTCTCGGAGAGCACCGACTCGCCCCCGGACACGAGGCCGGACAGCGCCGAGGGCCGCGATGCGATCACTGGGGTCTTTCCGAAGGGAGCCTGTTCGCGGATCAGGGGATTTGAGCGCGTTCCGGCAGTGACCTGGATGAAATTCACCCCGGTGATCCCGAGAGGCTCGATGGTGGCCACGGAGTCGGTGCGAACGGGAACGTCTGCCGTCATGCGCACGTGGGCGAGAACCTTCTCGGTGTTGTCGGGATCCAGTTCGATCTGGGTGATTTCACCCACCTTGATCCCATTGAACCGGACTTCACCGCCCTTGCTCAGCCCGTTCACGGGCCCCTGGAAGCCGATGTCATAGTTCTGGAAGTCTCTGTTGAGGTTGAACTGGGCAAGCCAGATTCCAAAGGCGAGAAGGCCCACAAGGAGTGCAAGGGAGAACAGGCCCACGAGGGCGTAGTTGGCGTCTTTTTCCATCAGGCCAGGGTCCGGAATTTCTGGGAGGCGGCGCGCCCTCGTGGACCCAGGAAGTATTCCTGGATCCAGGGGTGCGTGGAGGTTTCGAGGGTCTGGACGGGTGCCACCGCCACGACGTGCTTGTCCGCAAGTACGGCCACGCGGGTGGTGATGGCGTAAAGGCTGTCCAGGTCGTGGGTGATCATGAAGACCGTAAGGCCAAGGCTACGTGACAACTCGAGGATCAGGTCGTCGAAGGCGGCCGCGCCGATCGGGTCCAGGCCGGCAGTCGGTTCGTCGAGGAAGAGAAGCTCCGGGTCTAGGGCCAGGGCTCTCGCCAGGCCGGCCCGCTTCCGCATGCCCCCGGACAGTTCCGAGGGCTTAAGGTCACAGGCCTCGGGCGGAAGTCCCACCAGGCCGATACGAATCTCGGCGAGTTCCCGGATGCTTTTGCGGGACAGTCGCGTGTGTTCTGCAAGGGGCGCCTCGACATTCTCCGCCACAGTGAGGTTGGAGAAGAGGGCTCCCTGCTGGAAGAGGACTCCCCAGCGGCGCTCGATCGACCCCCAGCTTCCGCCCAGGTCGGCGTGGATGTCATGCCCAAAGACACGGACCGAACCGCCCTCCGGACGTTTAAGACCAATGATGGTGTTGAGCATGACCGACTTGCCAGAGCCAGAGCCGCCGACGACACCGAGGATCTCGCCGCGTTCCACGGTAAGATCGAGGTCCTCGTGAATGACCCGGCTCCCGAACTGCGAACGCAGGCCCCGGATCTCGATGGCCGGGGCTTCGGCTTCGCCCCCTAGGGTCTCGGGAGACATCACAGGTCCAGCTTCATGTAGATCACGGCGAAGATCGCATCGATCAGGATGATCGCGAAAATCGCCTGCACGACAGCAGACGTCACCCTCTCGCCGAGGGACTGGACATCGCCCTTCACCAACATGCCCTGGCGGCAGCCAATCCCTGCGATGGCGATGGCCATGACCGGTGCCTTGGAAAGGGCGATCCAGAAGTGCGAATCGCCGACGTTCTCGACCAGTCGGGTCATGAAGAAGCTGGGCCCAAGGCCCAGCATGGACCAGGTGACCAGTGCACCGCCCATCAGGCCCGCCACGGTGGCGACAAAGGTCAGGAGCGGCATCGTCAGCAGCAGTGCGGCGACGCGCGGGAAGACGAGGGCTTCGAAGGGATCCACGCCCATGACCTTCATGGCGTCGACCTCCTGGGTCATTTTCATCGACCCGATCTCGGCGGCGAAAGCCGATGCGGACCGGCCGGCCAGGAGCACGGCGGTGATCACGATTCCGAATTCCCGTGTCACGGCGATACCGATGAGTTCGACCGCGAAAACCTCGGCCCCGAACTGGCGCAGGGTGTTGACGCCCAGAAGACCCACTACGGCACCGATGAAGAAGTTGGCGACGACGACGATCGGTAGCGCGTCGAGACCGGCTCTCTCGGCCATGGAAACGCAGGGCGCCCAACGAATACGGCTGGGATTGGCGAGGCTGCGCGCCGAGACCACCATCAACTGCCCGGCAAAGGCAAGGATGCCGTAGGTCTCGGCACCGATCCCGACGACGCCACGCCCGACTCGTTCCAGCAAGGCCCGGAAGGGCCCTGGCCCGTCCCGCCGCTTCGGTCGCGCGGCGTCTGCGGCAGCGACCATCTCCAGGAGGCGCAGGTGCTCGGGCTTCCCGCGTATCCGCGACATGTCGCCACCCGGCCCGAGAGCCTGAAGCACGGCCCAGGCACCCGCAATATCCATGCGGCGCACGTCCTGGAGATCGAAGGCAACCTCCGGCAGTGCGCCAACCTGCTGGATCAGGGCCTCGCCCACGGGCTGGACAGGCGCGCCGCACCAGTCGCCGGTGAGGCGAAAAGCGTGATCGTCCTGAGCGTCCGGCGGATTGAAGGCAGGTGAAAGGGGCATTTACAGGTTCCTGCGCGAAACGGCGACGCCGCAGCGCATGGGGGCAATCTAGTCCAAGCCCCGGTCATGGCGCAAAGGCCTTGTCTCGGTATCGGCTTCAGACCAGCCCGATTTCCCGGAGTCGCTCCGCCAGGAACTCACCGGCGGTGATGTCCGGTTCGGGGACCTTTTCCGTCCGGCAGGAAGGCAGGGCGGCGAGGGACAGGTCCGAGTGCGGGTGAAGGAAGAAGGGCATGGAATACCGGCTGACATTGGGTCCCTCAGGGTTCACCACCCTGTGGGTCGTGGCGCCGATCACGCCGTTGGTCAGCCGGGCCATCATGTCACCGGTATCGACGATCAGCTTTCCCGGCTCTGTTTCCACCGGGATCCAGGTCCCGTCCTGGTCGCGAAGCTGGAGGCCGGTGCCACGGGCGGCCACCAATATGGTCAGGAGGTTGATGTCTTCGTGCGCCGCCGATCGGACGGCGCCAGGAGGCGCGTCTTCCGAGACTGGCGGGTAGTGCAGAAGCCGGAGGATCGAGGGCCCGTACTCGACCCGGGAGTCGAACCAGTCCTGAGAGAGCCCAAGTGAGGGGGCGAGGGCGGACAGAAGCAGGCGTCCGGTCCCGTCCAGGGCGTCGTAGAGCGCCTCGAACGTCTCCTGGAAGCCTACCAGGCCGGAGGGCCAGACATTGGCGGGCAGGGGCTCCACCTCGAGGGCCGCCGGTGTGGGCTCCCGCCCGATCTGCCAGAACGCCTTCAGGTCGGGCGAGCGGCTATCCTTGGCATGTTCCGTCCCGAAAGGACTGTACCCCCGCAGCCCCCGGGCGGAAGCCAGCTTAACCGCCTCAGGAAGGGCGAACAGGTCC
>JBMOEP010000128.1:0-5979 GCA_049314675.1 Phenylobacterium sp. | reverse complement strand
TCGGCTTCAACGCCCCCGCCGCCCCCGACATCTACCGCCGGGTCCATGCCGTCACTCGCATTGGCGACCGGCTGGAGTTGAACGGAGCCGGACCCGTCGTGGACTACGCCGTCGAGATGCGGCGGTTCGACGAGGGCTCTGTCCTGTCGGCCCGTCCGGAGGGGGTCGACGGCGCCCTGGCCGAGGCCCTCGGCCGGGAAATCTCCCGGCTTCATGCCGCCGCTCCCCTCCGTCCCGAGGGCGGCGGGGCAGAGGGCCTAGCCTACACTATCGACTCCAACGCTCACCTCTTGACGGGCCTCGCCGACCGCCTCGGCCGGGACGCCGTGGAGGCGGTGATCGCGGCCACGGCGGGACGCTTTGCAGACGCCTCCAGGGTGCTTGAGGCCCGCCGCCAGGCTGGCTTCACCCGCCGCTGTCACGCCGACCTGCACCTTGGGAACATCCTGCTGGAGGACGGTCGCCCGGTCCTCTTCGACTGTATCGAGTTCAATGACCGCCTGTCGGACATCGACATCCAGTACGACCTCGCCTTCCTGTTGATGGACCTGGACTTCCGTAACCGTCGCGACGCCGCCTGCCGGGTGCTGGACGCCTGGCTTGACGAGGCCGCCCGGCGGGAGGGCGAGGGTCTCCGGGAGGGCCTGGCCGTCCTGCCCCTCATGCTCTCGGTCCGGGCGGTGGTGCGCGCGCACGTCGAGGCCAATTCCGGCCATGACGAAGGGGGCCGGGCCTACCTGGCCGCCGCCCTTCGCCACCTGCAACCCGAGCCGCCGCGCCTGTTCGCCGTGGGCGGGATGTCCGGGACGGGCAAGACCACCCTGGCCCGGGCCGTCGCCCCGCAGCTGGGTGCCTCGCCCGGCGCGGTCGTGCTGAGGTCAGACGAGATCCGCAAGCGGCTGTCCGGCGTCGCGCCCACGGACCGCTTGCCGCCTGAGGCCTATGCCCCGGGAGTGTCCGACCGTGTCCACGCGGCCCTGTTCGCCGAAGCCACGAGCCTGCTCGCCGCCGGGCGGTCCGTGATCCTGGACGCAACCTTCCTCGATCCCGGACCGCGACACGCAGCGGCTGACCTGGCGGCCCGCCTGGGCCTACCCTTCGCCGCCGTCTGGCTGGAGGGCACCCCGGAAACCCTGAAGACCCGCCTGGCCGGCCGGTCCGGAGACGCCTCCGACGCCGACATCCAGACCCTTGAACACCAGGCGACCCGGGACACCGGCCCGATCACCTGGCCCCGGCTGAGGGCGGAACTTGACGCTGGCCCCGCCGCGCTGGAAGTGTTCGGCGCAAACCCCGGAGCCTCCCCGAGATGAACCGCCGCCGCCTGATCCTGACTGCCGCCGCCGCGACGGCTACGGCCTCGCCCACCCTGGCCGCCCGGCCGGCGCCACGCATGTCGATCGCCACCTTCGCAGAGCTGAAGACCCCCCTGCCCCTGCCCTATGACGAGGCGGCCGACGCCAACGCCGTCGTGGACCGCGCCCGCGCCGAGGCCCGCCGCAAGGGCAAGCGGCTGATCATCGACCTTGGCGGTAACTGGTGCCCCGACTGCCGGGTCCTGGCGGGAACCATGGCCCTGCCCGAACTCGACCGGTTCATGAAGGCGCACTTCGTGACGGTGATGGTCGATGTGGGTCGCTTCGACCGCAACCTGCAGATCCCGGCGCGGTACGGCATCACCGCGCGCCTGCCGGGGGTGCCAGCCCTGATGGTGATCGACCCGAAGGCGGACCGCCTTCTCAACCCCAACAACTTCAGCGCCCTGTCCAGCGCCCGGAAGATGTCGCCACAGGCCCTGGCGGACTGGATCGCCGGCTGGGCGGCCTAGATACCGAGCCGTCCGGCGACCTCCTCGCCGATGGCGAGGGAACTGGTCAGGCCCGGGCTCTCGATCCCGAACAGGACCACAAGACCTTCCAAGCCGTGGGCCTCCGGGCCGTCGATCCGGAAGTCCGGCTGGGGCTGGCCGGGTCCATGGAGCTTGGGCCGGATCCCGGCATAGTCCGGCTGCAGGGCACCCTCAGGCAGGCCTGGCCAGAACCTGCGGATATAGTCGGCGAAGACGGCGGCGCGGGCGGGATCGACGGAATAGTCCAGGGTCTCCACGAACTCGAGATCCGGACCGAAGACCGCCTGGCCTCCGAGGTCGCGACGGTAATGCGTGCCCAGGGCGCCGTGGATCGGCGGCGGATAGATCAGCCGGGCAAAAGGCGCACGTCCCGAAAGCCGGAAATAGACGCCCTTGCCGTAGTGGGCCTCCGGAATGGAGGTCGCGGAGAAGCCCGAGATGCGGGCCGCGACCGCCTGGGCGTCGAGGCCCGGGGCCGTGACCAGGCGCGCGGCGGTCAGGACGGTCGGCTCGGACCCACCCGCACGGACCCTCCAGCCGCCACCGGCCAGGGGCTCGGCCCCCTCGAAGGGCGTCGAGAGGGCGACGGCACCGCCGCGGGACTCGATCTCGCCCTGGAGGGCCAGCATGTAGCCATGGCTATCAAAGACCCCGCTCTCCGGCGAGATGAGGGCCGCGTCGCACTTCAGGTCCGGTTCCAGGGCGTGGGCCTGGGCGACGGATAGCAAGGCCATCCCCTCGACGTCATTGGTCCGGGCCTGGGCGAGGATGCCATCGAGCCGACCGAGTTCCTCGGGACCGTTGAAGACCACCAGCTTGCCGCAACGGTCGAAGGCGACGCCGTGCGCCTCCAGAAAGGCGTACAGGGCCCGGCGTCCCTGGACGCACAGGCGCGCCTTCAGCGATCCGGTGGGGTAGTAGAGCCCGCCATGGACGACCTCGGAGTTCCGCGCCGAGACCCCTTCGCCGATCCGCTGACCGGCCTCCAGCACCACGGTCGACTGGCCCCGCCTCGCCAGGGCGTAGCCGCAGGCGAGCCCCACGGCACCGGCCCCCACCACCACAGCCTCAAAGTCGAATGCGGACATGCCCGACGCCTAAACCAGTCCAGCGGGAATGCAAGTCGCCGGGGCCCTGTTGGTCTGGTGTTGCGTGTGACCGCCATTTTGGGGCACAAGCCTGCGCTTAGCGGCTTGGTTAGGGCCCCGCCCGGTAGATCCATGCTCAAATGACGCAAGGAGAGTGCGTGACCGAGTCCCTGGACGCCATCGATGCCCGAATCCTGGACCTGATCCAGAACGACGCCGGCCTGTCCGTCGCCGAAATCGCCGATCGGGTGGGCCTGTCCTCCAGCCCCTGTTGGCGTCGGATCAAGCGCCTGGAAGACGCGGGCGTGATCCAGCGGCGGGTGACCATCCTTGACCGAGGGAAGCTCGGCCTTTCCTTTGAGGTCTACTGCACGGTCAAGCTGGCCCTGCCGACCAAGGATAACCTCGACGCCTTCGACCGGGCGATCATGGACATGCCCGAGGTGGTGCAATGCGCCACCGTGACGGGATCGGCGGACTATGAACTGCGGATCGTGACCCGCGACATGCCCGCCTTCGACGCGTTCCTCAGGGGTACCCTGCTATCCCTGGGCCTGGTCTCGAACATTGAGAGCCGGATCGTCATCCGGTCCGTGAAGAACACGACAGCGGCACCCCTGGGCCTGATCACCCCGCACGTGGCCAGCTAGCTCCGGGTGGGCGTCAGGTCAGGCCGGCGAGACCGCGGCGCGTCTGGACAAGGTATTCGATCCCCGTCCAGACCGTCAGCAGGGCTGCGACCCAGACCAGCCCCAGGGGCAGGAGGGGCGGAAGGAAGGGTAGCAAGCCCGTCCCCAGCATGGCGGCCAGGGCGACGAGCTGAACCGCCGTCTTCCACTTGGCGAGACCGGTCACCGGAAGCTTCAGCCCCCGGGCTGCGCCAACCTCGCGCAGGGCGCTGACGGCGAACTCCCGGAACAGGATCAGACCCGCCGGAAGCGCAAAGGCCGGACCGGCCCCCGCCGCCAGGAGACCAATCACAGCCCCGCAGACCAGGATCTTGTCCCCGATCGGATCCAGGATGGTTCCCCAGACGGTGATGGCGTCGAACCGGCGGGCCAGCCATCCGTCGAGGAAGTCTGTCACCGCCGCGATCACGAAGGCCCAGAAGGCGAAGGCCGCCAGCTGGCCCCCGGGGTCCCGGCCGGCGCCGATGGCCACCAGGGCGGCGAACATGGCCAGGGTCAGGAGGATGCGGCCGGTGGACAGGATGTTGGGCAGGGCCTTCATCAGCGCTCCTTGTGGAAGGCGGCGAATATGCGTTCGGCAAGGGCGAGACTGACGCCCTCCACCTTTTCGAGGTCGTCGGTAGAGGCCCGGGCCACGCCGGCGGCGGACCCGAAGGCGTGCAGAAGGGCCCGCTTGCGGGCGGGGCCGATGCCGTCGATCTCGTCGAGGGGATTACGGCGCATGTCCGCCGCCCGGCGCGCCCGGTGACTGCCGATGGCATAGCGGTGGGCCTCGTCCCGGAGCCTCTGCAGGAAGTAGAGGATGGGGCTCTTGGGCTCCAGCATGAAGGGCGGCTGGCCGGGCAGGAAGAAGCGCTCGAGGCCAGCATCCCGGTCCGGACCCTTGGCCACGCCGATCACGGGAATGTCGTCGACCCCCAGCTCGGTCAGGATCTCCAGGGCCGCACCCAGCTGGCCACCGCCGCCGTCGATCAGTACCAGGTCCGGCCGCACCGTGGTTTCGCCGGAGCCACCCTCCCGAACCAGCCGGCCGAACCGTCGCCGGAAGACCTCGCGCATCATGCCGTAGTCGTCGCCAGGGGTCAGGTCCGCGCTGCGGATGTTGAACTTGCGGTACTGGGCCTTCTGGAAGCCCTCTGCGCCCGCCACGACCATGCCGCCGACCGCGTTGGTCCCCATGATATGGCTGTTGTCGTAAATCTCGATCCGCTGGGGCGGCGCATCCAGGCCAAAGGCCTCGGCGACCCCGGCCAGAAGCCGGGTCTGGGCAGACCCCTCCGCCAACCTTCGGCCCAGGGCCTCCCGGGCGTTGGTCACGGCCTCGTCGACCAGGGCACGCTTCTCCCCCCGCTCGGGCCGGCGAATCTCGACCCGGCGCCCGGACTTCAAGGTGAAGGCCTCGGCCAGGAGGTCCCGGTCGTCCGGCTCGCAGCTGACCAGTATGAGCTTCGGGATCGTCCGGTCGTCGTAGAACTGGCCGATGAAGGCCGCCAGTATGGTCGGGTCCGGATCGGTGCGGTCGATCCGCGGGAAATAGGCGCGGTTGCCCCAGTTCTGCCCTGCCCGGAAGAAGAAGACCTGGACACAGGCCTGGCCGCCATCGCTGTGCAGGGCGAAGACATCCGCTTCCTCGAGGCTTTCGGGATTGACCAGGGTCTCCTGGCTGACTGCGGCAAGGGCGCGGATGCGATCCCGCAGGCGGGCCGCCTGCTCGAACTCCATGTCGTCGGAGGCCACCTGCATCGCCTCCGAAAGCCGGGTCATCACCGCCCGGCTCCGGCCGCGCAGGAAGTCCTCGGCCTGATCGACCAGGGCCGCATAGTCCTCAAGGCTGACGACGCCTGTGCAGGGGGCCGCGCAGCGGCGGATCTGGTGCAGCATGCAGGGCCGGGTCCGGCTTTCGTAGACACTGTCCGTGCAGGACCGCAGGAGGAAGGCCTTCTGCAGGGTGTTCAGGGTGCGGTTCACCGCGTTCGCCGAGGCGAAGGGCCCGAAATAGTCACCCTTCAGGGTGTGAGCGCCCCGGTGCTTGCGCAGCTGGGCTGCAGGGTGTTCCCGCCGGATGACAATTTCAGGAAAGGTCTTGTCGTCCCTGAGCAGCACGTTGAAGCGCGGCTTCATCTGCTTGATCAGGTTGATCTCGAGCAGGAGGGCGTCGGTCTCGGTCCGGGTGGTCACGAACTCCATGGCCCGGGTCAGGTCGACCATCAGGGCAATGCGCTGGGTGTGGAACCGGCCCTGGGCGTACTGCAGGACCCGCTTCTTCAAGGAGCGGGCCTTGCCGACATAGAGGACCTCATCCCCCGCCCCGATCATCCGGTAGACCCCCGGCGCGTCCGGCAGGCGCCGGACC
>JBMOEP010000127.1:0-5988 GCA_049314675.1 Phenylobacterium sp. | reverse complement strand
GGCCCCGGAGCCCCACCACCAGGATCAGGGCCGCCAGCAGCAGGGTCCAGAGTACGCCGAGGGACAGGTAGAAGCCGCCTACGAACTTGGCGTAGGCGCCCAATATGTCCAGGCCCTCGACGGCGATCACCGAGGCGAGGGAGGCGAAGATGGCCGCCGGCGAGACCAGCATGACATAGCCGGTCACCTTCAGCATGATGGAGGAGATCTGTTCGACCAGGGCCAGGACTGCGGGCGCACGGTCATCGATCGAGGCCACGGCCGTGCCGATGAAGACCGAGAAGACGACGATGGGCAGGATCTCGTTGTTGGCCATGGCCTTGATGATGGAGTCCGGCACCAGGTGGGTGGTCAGGAACTCCTTCAGGGTCAGCTTGGCTGCAGGCGCCACTCCCCGGTCGGCCAGGGCCGAGGGGTCCAGGGTGATCCCGGCACCCGGCTGGATCAGGTGCACCATCAAGAGGCCCACGGTCAGCGACACGATTGAGGCCAGAAGGAACCAAGCGATCGACTTCACTCCCACCCTGCCGACAGCCGCGGCGTCCTCCATGTGGGCGATCCCGGCCACGAGGGTGGCGAAGACCAGGGGGGCAATGATCATCTTGATCATGCGCAGGAACAGGGTGATGATCACCGACAGGCCCTCGGCGAAGGCCGCGGCCTGTTCCGGCGACAGGAAGCTGTGGGCGGCCCAGCCCGCCAGGACCCCCGTGACCATGGCGGCGATAACGAAGATGTTAAACAGGCGCATGGCGTTCCTCAGGGGGCGGTTCCCTTGTTGTTTTGGCCATAAATAGCCCCGCCGTCCATCCTGTGCGGCGCTCCCTCTCGGAATTCGGCCCGCGACGGGCTATCATGGGGCATGAAAGTTCAAGCTGAAGCCGAGCGTATCTGTGATGCGCTGGAGGCCGAATACGACGCCTCCGTCACCACCCTCCGTAACGCCCTCAGGGCCTTCCTGTCCGAAGGCATCGCTCCGGACCCGGCCCTGCGGGCCTCCGGTGCCTTCGCCTATCCCGCCCTTCGTCTGGAATGGCCTCCGGGCCAGGACTATCCGCGCCTCGCTCGCGCCTATGCCCGGCTAGGCGCGCCCGGCGCCTACGAGACCACCGTCACCCGGCCCCATCACTTCAGAGACTTCCTGGTCGAGCAGCTGTCCCTGCTCATGGCCGACTTCGACGTCACGGTCACCGTCTCCCGCTCGTCCCAGGAAATCCCCTTCGCCTACGTCCTCGACGCTTCGGTCGACCTGGCCCGGGCCGACATCGGGTCCGCGGAGATCGCCCGGCACTTCCCGACCACCGAGCTGGCGCACATCGGTGATGAGGTGGCCGACGGCCTCTGGGTTTCGCCCGTCGACACCGCCCGGCCCCTGGCCCTCTTCGACGGCCTTCGCACCGACTTCTCCCTGGCGCGCCTCACGCATTACACGGGCGCACCCGCCGAGCACGTCCAGTCCTATGTGCTGTTCACCAACTACCACCGGTATGTTGACGAGTTCGTCCGCTGGTCCTGCGAACGCCTCAAAGCGGACGATGGCTACACGGCCCTCTCCACGGCCGGCGGCGTCCTGGTCACCCGGGACACGCCGAATCCCGAGCAGGTGGTGGCCGATGCGCCCTGGCGACGCCACCAGATGCCCGCCTACCACCTCATGGCGCCGGGCCGTCGGGGCATCACCCTGGTGAATATCGGCGTCGGTCCATCCAACGCCAAGACCATTACCGACCACCTTGCAGTGCTCAGGCCGCAGGCCTGGCTGATGATCGGCCACTGCGGCGGCCTGCGCGGGTCGCAGACCATCGGCGACTATGTCCTGGCCCACGCCTACCTGCGCGACGACCATGTCCTCGACGACGTCCTGCCGCCGGAGATTCCCATCCCGCCCATCGCCGAGGTGCAGGTCGCCCTTGGCCGCGCCGCGGAGGCCGTCACCGGTGAGAGCGGCGAAGCGCTCAAGCGGCGGCTTCGCACCGGCACCGTGGTCACCACCGACGACCGCAACTGGGAGCTGCGGTATTCCTCCAGCGCCCTCCGGTTCAACCAGTCCCGGGCCGTGGCCATCGACATGGAGAGCGCCACCATCGCTGCCCAGGGCTACCGGTTCCGGGTGCCCTACGGCACCCTCCTTTGCGTGTCGGACAAACCCCTGCATGGCGAGATCAAGCTGCCCGGCCAGGCCAACGCCTTCTACGACCGCGCCATCGGTCAGCACCTCCAGATTGGCCTCGCCACGGTGGACCTGCTCCGCCGCGAGGGGGCTGGCCTGCATTCGCGCAAGCTGCGCAGCTTCGACGAGCCGCCCTTCCGCTGATCGTGGGTGCTGACACGGGCCCGCGCTTCGCCTAATCGTCGCGCGCCGAACAGGGAGGGCGAAATGCAGAGTTTCCAGCCGCCGAGACGTATCCTCATGGGGCCCGGCCCCTCCGACGTCAGCCCGCGGGTGCTCGCCGCCCTGTCCCGTCCGACCGTGGGTCACCTGGATCCGGCCTTTCAGGACCTGATGGAAGAGATCAAGGCCGCCCTGGCGCGCCTCTTCAACGCCCCCGATCACGTCTGCGTCCCCCTGCCGGCCCCCGGTACGGCGGGCATGGAGGCGGCCCTGATGAACCTGCTGGAGCCCGGCGACCGGGTGGTGATCGCCGTCAACGGCGTCTTCGGCGGGCGCATGGTCGACATGGCTGGCCGGGCGGGCGCCGAGGTGGTCCGGGTCGACGCCCCTTGGGGCGAGCCCGTCGACGTCGCCGCCGTCGAGGCCGCCCTCGCCTCCGGGCCGGCCAAGGTTCTGGCCTTTGTCCACGCCGAGACCTCCACCGGGGTCCGCTCCGACGCCGCCGCCCTCTGCGCCCTGGCCCGCCGCCATGGTGCCCTATCCATCGTCGACTGCGTGACCTCTCTCGGAGGGGTGCCCGTCGACGCAGCGGCCTGGGACGCTGACGTGCTCTATTCCGGCACCCAGAAGTGCCTCTCCGCCCCTCCGGGCCTGTCGCCGGTGGCCTTTTCCCGCCGCGCCCTGGAGGCGGTTGCCGCCCGCACCACGCCAGTGCGCAACTGGCTGCTCGATGTCAGTCTGCTGATGGCCTACTGGGGCGGGGAGGGCGGCCGGACCTATCACCACACCGCCCCGATCAACGCCCTCTACGGCCTGCACGAGTCCCTGGTTGCCCTGTTCGAGGAAGGCCAGCAGGCCGTCTTCGTCCGGCATGCCCGCATGCACGAGGCCCTGGTCGCTGGCCTGGAGGCCCTGGGTCTCCAGATGCTGGTCGCCCCTGAGCACCGCCTGCCCCAGCTCAATACGGTCCGGGTTCCGGAGGGCGTCGACGAGGCGGCTGTCCGCGCCCGCCTGCTCGCGCACTGGGACCTGGAGATCGGCGCAGGCCTTGGGCCTTTGAAGGGTCAGGTCTGGCGAATCGGCCTGATGGGCGCCTCGGCCAGTCCCTGGCATGTCCGGGTGTGCCTGACCGCCCTGGCCGACGCCCTGGGGGCCCAGGGGCAGAAGGTCGACCTCACCGCCGCCCTCGCCGCCGCCGACGCGCACCTGGGCTGACAGGCGACGCAGCCGGGCGCATAATCGCGCTCAGGATTTGCTGAGGAGCGCCCCCATGCATGACGACGACAACACCCCCCAAGAGCTGCGGTCGGGATCCGGCCTGTCCCGCCGGGACCTTGGCGTCCTCGCCGCCGGCGCTGCCATGGCGGTCTCCACCACGGCTGAGGGCGCACCCCTCAAGGTGATGGAAATGGACGTCGAGGTGCAGACCCCGGATGGTCTCTGCGACGCTGTCTTCGTCCACCCCACAGGCAAGGCCCCCGCCGGAGGTTGGCCAGCGGTGCTGGTCTGGACGGACATCATGGGCCTGCGTCCCGTCTTCCGGCAGATGGCCAGCCGCATGGCCGGCGACGGCTACGCCGTCCTGGTTCCCAACCCCTTCTACCGCAAGGGCCGGGCGCCCATGCCCTCGGGACCGGTCAACTGGGCGGATCCGGCCGACCGGGCCAAACTCATGGAGCTGAGGTCGGCCCTGACGCCGGAGGCCACGGCCCGGGACGCCATCGCCGGATTCGCCTTCCTCGACGGCCAGTCCATGGTCGATCCCGGCAAGGGCGCAGGCGTGCAGGGCTACTGCATGGGCGGACCCATGGCCTTTCAGGCCGCCGCCGTCCTCCCGGATCGCGTCGCCGCCGTTGGATCCTTCCACGGTGGGGGCCTGGTCACCGCGTCTCCCGACAGCCCGCACAGGCTGATCACCCGGACCCGGGCGGATTACCTGGTGGCCATCGCCGAGAACGACGACCAGAAGGAGCCCCAGGCCAAGGACGACCTGAGGTCTGCCTTCAAGGCTGCGGGCCGCCCGGCCACGGTCGAGGTCTACGCGGGCGCCCAACACGGCTGGTGCGTTCCGGGTTCGCCCGTTTACAACCCCGAAGGCGCGGAGAAGGCCTGGTCAGCCCTGCTCGCCCTCTACCGCCGCCGCCTTACCTGACCACAGATTTACCTGACCGCCGATTTACCTGACCGCCGGCCGCGCAGGGCGCGGAAGAATCCCCGCAGCAGGTCGCCGGACTCCTGGGCCAGAACGCCTCCGGTGACCTCAGGCCGCCAGTGGCAGGTTGGCGTGTCAAAGACCCGCGCCCCGTGGACCACGCCGCCGCCCTTGGGATCGTCGGCGCCGAACACCACCCGGCCGATCCGGGCGTGGCTTATGGCCCCGGCGCACATGGGGCAGGGCTCCAGGGTCACGTAGAGGGTCAGGCCGGTCAGCCGGTAGTTGCCAAGCCTGCGGGCCGCCGTGCGCAGGGCGCGGATCTCCGCATGGGCCGTGGGGTCCTGGTCCGCGATGGGCGCATTGCCCTCGGCCGCAAGCACTTCCCCCGTGGCCGGGTCGACAATGACCGCCCCCACCGGGGTCTCCCCTCGGTCTGCAGCGGCTTGCGCCTCGGCGAGCGCAATGCGCATGTAGTCTGGGTCATGGTCCACGATCCGTTACGAACCCCCGCCGGCGGCGAAGGTCAATCCCCGGAGGGCGGCGGCGAGCGCGTCGCCAAGGCCCTGGCCCGTGCTGGCGTGGCGTCCCGCCGGGAGGTCGAGCGCCTGATCACCGAGGGCCGGGTCGCGTTGAACGGCCGCACACTGGACACCCCCGCAGTCCGGATCGACCCGGGTGACATACTGACCGTGGACGGAGAGGTGATCGCCGACGCCGAGCCGGTCCGCCTGTTTCGTTATCACAAGCCCTCGGGCCTGATGACCTCGCACAACGATCCGCAGGGCCGCCCGACCGTCTTCCAGGCGCTTCCTCCCGGGCTTCCGCGGTTGATTTCCGTCGGCCGTCTCGACCTTGCCACAGAGGGCCTGCTGCTCCTCACCAACGACGGGGGCGTGGCCCGGACCCTGGAACTGCCCGCCACGGGCCTCGTCCGCCGCTACAGGGCCCGTGCTTTCGGCCGGATCACCCAGGACAGGCTGGACGCCCTCAAGGCCGGCGTCACGGTGGAAGGCGTCCGTTACGGCCCGGTCGAGGCGGTGATCGACAAGGCCCGGGAGGGTGTCTCCGGCGCCAACCTCTGGGTCAGCGTCACCCTCTCCGAGGGCAAGAACCGCGAGGTCCGTAAGGTGCTGGAATCGGTGGGCCTCAAGGTCAACCGGCTGATCCGCCTGGCCTACGGTCCCTTCGCCCTCTCCACCCTGCCTCCGGGCGAGATCGAAGAGGTGGGGCCCAGGGTGATCCGCGAACTCTTCAGCGACATCATCCCCCCCGAGGACCTGCCCGGGGGAGACAGGCCGAAGTGGAGCCGACGGGCCCCGGTCTCGGAAAAGCGCCGGGAGGTCGTGGCGGCGGAGACAACCCCGAAGGGCGATTCCGCCGACCGGGGTCGTCCCGCCTACAAGGCCGGCTGGGCCCGACCCAAGCCGAAGGCGCCAGGGGGATATCCGCCCCGGAAGCCTGGCGATCGCAAGCCCGACACCGGGAAGCCCGACGCCCGGAA
>JBMOEP010000126.1:0-6025 GCA_049314675.1 Phenylobacterium sp. | reverse complement strand
GCTTCGCGGGTGGCGTTCGGGGATCCTTTTGATCCAGGTGGTCCGAACCCTCGGCCTCGGCCTCATTCTTGCCGGCGCGCTCTCGGCCGCCGCGGCGGCCCAGACCGTCACCGTCCCCGCCCGGGGCCAGACCACCCCGGTGGGCACGGTGGCGGACGACGCCGCCGACGACCCTGCCATCTGGCGGAACCCGCGTGAGCCGGAGAAGAGCCTGATTGTCGGCACCGACAAGAAGGCGGGGCTTCACGTCTACCGCCTGTCCGGCGAAAGCGTGCACTTCACCCCTGCGGGGCGGGTGAACAATGTGGACCTGGTCGACCTCGGCACCCAGGGTGTCCTTGTGGTGGCCTCAGACCGGAATGATCCGGCCGCGGCCCGCCTGAAGTTCTATCGGCTCGACACCCGCAAGGGCGCGCTTGTTCCCCTCGGCGAGGCCAGCGGCGGAGCGGGCGAAGCCTATGGGGTCTGCCTGGCCGTACTCGGCCGCCAGATCCATGCCTTCTCTGTTCTCAAGGACGGAGGCATCGTCCAGGTCCGCCTGGACCGTGGGCGCAACAAGGTGTCCGGGACGACAGTCCGGAACCTTCGCGTTCCCTCCCAGGCCGAGGGCTGCGTGGTCGATAATCGCACCCAGACCCTCTATGTAGGCGAGGAGAGGGCTGGGGTCTGGGTGTTCGACGCCCGGCCCGAGGCCCCGTCAGAGGGCCGCCTCGCGATCCGCGCCGACGGCGTGCAGCTGGTCCCGGACGTCGAGGGCCTGGCCCTGGCACCGGAAGGCCGGACCGGGGGCTGGCTGGTGGTCTCCAGCCAGGGCGACAACGCCTACGCCCTCTACCGCCTGCCCGAGCTTGCGCCCGCAGGGCGTTTCCGGATTGCTGGCGGCGAGTTGGGCGCCACCGAGGAGACTGACGGCATTGCCCTGGCCCTGGGTCGCTTCGGCCGCGCCTATCCGGAGGGGCTCTTCATCGCCCAGGACGGCGACAACGCCCCCGACGCCCAGAACTTCAAGCTGGCCTCGTGGGCGGAAATCCTGAAGGCTGTGCGGGCGGCCGCGCCCTGAGCCGGCCGCAAGGCGGCGGACCTGTGGGACTTCCGCTGCAGGAAGGGTCTGGAGCGGGCGGGGGGAATCGAACCCCCGACATCAAGCTTGGGAAGCTTGCGTTCTACCTCTGAACTACGCCCGCGCTGACCTCTCCTTTACAGCCCGGGACGGCCGGGCTCAAGACCGCGCCTTTCCCCCGGGCGCGGCGGCCTGTAGGAAGCACGAGACATCTGACGGCGGGTCTCCATGCGCATCCTGGTCATCTTCGCACACTACTTCTCCGGCGAGGCCAAGCCCCGGCACGCCTCGACCGACGCCAGCCGCGAGGCCGACCGCAAGGTGGCGGTGGAGAGCGCGATCCGTAGCTGGCGGGCGCACTTCGGCCCCAGCGCCATGCTCGACGTCGGTTCCCGGTCCTTCCACATGGGACCTCGGTCCGAGCACACGGTGGACATCGTGGTCACGACCACCGGCGAGAAGCACCTCATGACGCCGGACTTCTGTACGGCCATGGGCGTGCGGGTAGCCAAGCATAACCTCGAGGATCCGCGCATGCTGGGCTTCACCGCCCAGGGCCTTTTCGCCGGCTGGCGCAACCTCTACGACCTGTTCGTCTTCAGCGAGGACGACCTGAAGATCAACGACCCGGCCTTCGTCGACAAGCTGGCCTGGTTCAACCGCACCTTCGGGCCCCGCCGGCTGCTTATGCCTAACCGGGTCGAGCTGAACCCCGCCGGCCATGCGCCCAAGACCTATATCGACGGCGACCTGGCCCCCGCCCTCGCCACGACGATGAAGGCCCATGTGCCGGACGAGGAGGCCCTCTATGGCTCGCCCTTCGGCCGCGACGGCGTCTTCCAGAGGGCGCGCAACCCGCACTCGGGTTTCTACGCCCTCACCCGCGACCAGCTGTCCTATTGGATGAGCCAGCCCCACTGGCTGGACCGGGACTGCAGCTTCGTCTCGCCCCTGGAGAGCGCCGCCACCCTGGGGGTCGCCAAGACCTTCTCGATCTACAAGCCCTTTGGCGCATCCTCCGGCTTCCTCGAGATCGAGCACCTGGACGACCGCTTCTCGGCCATGAACCTGCCGGTCCGCGACCGGCTCTGACGCCCCGGGGCTAGCTCCAGGGCCGGAAGTGCTTGGACAGCTTCAGTCCCTGCCTCTGATAGTGGCCGCCGCCTTCTCCATAGAGGCGCGTGGGCCGCTCGGTCAGGGGCTCGAAGACCAGCCGCGCTACGGTCTGTCCATGCTCCAGCAGGAAGGGCGTCTCGTGGCTGCGCACCTCCAGCACGCCCCGTGAACCCCGGGCACCTGCCTCGGCGGCACCGAAGCCCGGATCGAAGAAACCGGCATAGTGCACCCGGAACTCGCCCACGGAAGGATCGATGGGGGTCATCTCGGCCGCCTGCAGGACAGGGATCTCCACGGCCTCGCGAGAGGCCAGTATGTAGAACTCGCCAGGATCGAGAAGCAGCTCCCCGCGGCGGGGTGTCAGGGGCTCCCAGAAGTCTTGGGGGTCGTAGCCGCCCACCCGGTCCATGTCGACGACCCCGGCGTGGCGGCGGGCGCGGAAGCCGGCGATCGCCTCGCTTTCCAGGTCCACCCCGATGCTGACTGTGGACAGGCGCGGGGGCTCGCCCCGCTTCAGGCGTAGCTGGTTAAGCCGGGTGCCCGTTCGCACCAGGACCGAGAAGGTCTGGGGCGCGATCTCGATGAAGGCGGGGCCCCGGTAGCCATCGACCACGTCGTCGAAGGCCGGTTGGTGGTCGGTGAGCAGGCGCACGAACACGTCCAGCCGGCCGGTGGAGCTCTTGGGGTTGGCCCGGGCCGAGACGCCGGCGGGCAGGGCCAGGGCCTCCTGCAGCTCGGCGATGTAGACGCAGCCCCGCTCCAGGACGGCGCCGGCCGACAGGTCGATCTCATGCATGACCACGTCTGCCAGGCGGTCGGCCACGGTGCGGCCGGGTCGGGGCAGGAAGGAGGCCCGCACCCGCCAGGCGCGCAGGCCCAGGCGCAGGTCCAGGCTGGCGGGCTGGACCTGGTCGACATCGAAGGGATGGGTGGCGGTAATCGCCGCCTCGGCGATCAGGGCCTCCAGGGTCTGGCAGGGCAGAATCCCCGCAGGCGAAGTCTCGGACATGGGGGGACACTCGCCGTCGGGAGCCCGCTTGGCAAGGCTGTCCGGGAACCCCGTCCGAGCCGCCGCTTGACCTGCTGCGCCCGGCCCTGTTGAAGCAGGCTCCAGATACGGAGACCGCTCATGACCCAAGACCCCAAGGACTGGCGCCCCCAGACCCGAATGGTGCGTGGCGGCATGGCCCGCTCGCCCTATGGCGAGATCTCCGAGGCCCTCTACCTGACCCAGAGCTTCGCCTACGACAGCGCCGAAGCGGCGGACCGGCGCTTCTCCGGCGAGGATCCGGGCTTCATCTACCAGCGCTTCGGCAACCCGACGACGCAGATGTTCGAGGACCGCCTGGCCCTGCTGGAAGGCGCCGAGGTCTGCCGGGCCACGGCTTCGGGGATGTCGGCGGTACACGTGGCCCTGCAGGGCCTGGTGCGGGCCGGCGACCATGTTGTCGCGGGCCGGGCCCTGTTCGGCTCCTGCCGCTGGATCCTGTCGCAGTGGATGCCGCGCTTCGGAGTGGACGTGACCTTCGTCGACGCCACGGACCCCGCCGCCTGGGCCGCCGCCGTGCGGCCCAACACCCGGGCCTTCCTCGTGGAGAGCCCGGCCAATCCCCTGCTGGAGGTGACCCCCATCGCCGAGGTGGCCGCCCTGTCCCGGTCTGCCGGGGCCCGGCTGGTGGTGGACAATGTCTTCGCCACCCCGATCTTTCAGAGGCCCCTGGAGCTCGGTGCCGACATCGTCGTCTACTCGGCCACCAAGCACATCGACGGCCAGGGCCGGGTGCTGGGCGGCGCCATCCTGGGCAGCGCCGAGTTGATGACCGAGGCCTACCGCGACATTCTGCGTCACACCGGTCCGGCCCTGTCACCCTTCAACGCCTGGGTCCTGCTGAAGGGCCTGGAAACCCTGGACCTGCGCGTGCGGCGACAGGCGGACAACGCCGGGAAGGTCACCGAGGCCCTGGCCAGTCATCCCGCTGTCCGCCGGGTAGTCTTCCCCGGCCGGAAGGATCACCCCCAGGCCAACCTCATCGCCAGCCAGATGACGGGGCCCGGCAGTGTCGTGGCCTTCGACCTGGGAACGCGGGAGCGGGCCTGGGCCTTCCTGGACGCCCTGGGGATCGTCGACATCTCGAACAACCTGGGCGACGCCAAGTCCATGGCCACCCACCCCAGCACCACCACCCACCGGTCCCTGTCGGAGTCCGAGCGGCTAGAGATCGGCCTCACCGAGGGCTGGGTGCGGATGAGCGTCGGACTGGAGGACGCCGAGGACCTGGCCGAGGACGTGGTCCAGGCCCTCGATCGGGTCTGACCCCGCCGGGGTCAGAAGATCCCGTAGCCGCCGTCGATCAGGAAGCTGTCGCCGGTGTGGAAGGCAGAGGCGTCCGAGGACAGGTAGACGGCGATGCCGCCGAAGTCCGCCGGCTGGCCCCAGCGGCGCACAGGCACGCGGCGGATGACCGCGTCGTTGAACTTGTCATTGCCCTGGGCGCCGGCGGTCATGTCGGTGGCAATCCAGCCCGGCAGGACAGCGTTGGCGCGGACGCCGTAACGGGCGTGCTCCACGGCGATGGAGCGGATCATGGAGATCACCGCCCCCTTGGTGGCAGCGTAGGCCTCATTCCGCGGGGCGCCGTCGTAGGCGGAGAGCGAGGAGATCACCACCAGGGATCCGCCCGCCTTGTCGCCGCCGTCGGCCCGCTCGACCATGTGCTTGCAGGCTTCCCGGAAGGTGAAGAAGACCCCGTCCAGGTTGACCGCCAGCACCCGCCGGTAGGTCTCGGTGGGGAAGTCGGAAAAGGAGGAGGCGCCGCCGCCGATTCCGGCGTTGGCGACCACCGTGTCGATCCGGCCCATCTGGCGGACGGCCTCGGCCATGCCCTCGCGCACGGCGTTCTCGTCGGCCACGTCGACGACCTGGGTCAGGACCCGGACGCCGGAGTCCTTCAAGGCCTCGGCGGCGGCGGTGTTCTTCTTGCCGTTGGAGCCCCAGATGACCACATCCGCCCCGGCCTGGGCCAGGGCCTCCACCATGCCAAAGCCGATACCGCCATTACCGCCGGTGACCAGGGCCACCTTTCCCGTCAGATCAAAAGGCCGATAGGCCATGGGTCATCCTCCCGTTGTGTGTTGGGATTGAAGGACCGCAAGGAGAGGCCAGGCGTCAACCCGGATCATCGGTCGAGGGATGGAAATTCCAGCTGGCTGACGTCGTAGCCGAGGGCGGCGGCCTTCTCGACCATGACCTTCTGCTCAGCCTCGGTCGGCCGCTGGCGGGCGAAGATGAAGAGGTTGCGGAACTTCGGGTCCGAAGAGACGAACCAGGCCCCTGACGGGTCCCGGTGTAGGACCTGATACTCCCAGACCACGAAGGGATTGTAGGTCACCTTCAGGCGGGCCTGGGTGCCGGGGTCGAGGATCTCGCCCTTGCCAGCGATCTCCACTCGCTTGCCGTCCCGGTAACAGGCGTCCAGCACATCGACCCCGCCATCGGCCCGCGGCGTGTAGTCGGTGGTCGCCGCCACGCAGTTCCGGGTGATCAGCATGGGTCGGCGGGCGATTTCCAGCCACTGCCCAGAGTAGTGGGCTGCGACGTCCACGGGCTGGCGGGTGACGGGAGCCGGAGCCGCAAGACTGACGGCGGGCGGGGCCATCAGGATCAGGGCGAGGAAAAGGGCGGAAGGTTTCATGGAGGTCTCCCCTTCCGCCCCAGATAGCGCCTCAGGCCCTAGTCGGGAAGACCCGGCTGGCTGACCCGGCCCGCACCGGAGATGTTTTGCTCCAGCTGGGTGGGCCGGCGGGTGAACTCGACCTCGCCGATCCCGGACACGTTGATTTTCGCGGACC
>JBMOEP010000125.1:0-6051 GCA_049314675.1 Phenylobacterium sp. | reverse complement strand
CCTTCGGCATGTCCCATCAGCTTGAGAAGGGCCAGGCCCAGGGGTTCCAGGAAATAGCCGATCGCATAGCCCAGGACGCCTCCAGCGACGGAAGCGGCCGTGCAGATACCCGCATACACAAATGCGCGTTCCCGCCGGGCCAGGACCATTGGGGCCAGCATGACGTCCGGCGGGATCGGAAAGAAGGAACTCTCGGCGAAGGATACCGCGGCCAGGGCCCAGGGCGCCCTGCGGGAGCCGGCGAGGGACAGGACCCGAGCATAGAGGCGTCGCAACATTCCCTGGCTCCTCAGCTCAGCCCGAAGGCTGCGGCGATACGGTAGACGATGAAGGCGGCAAGGTAGGCGAGGGCCAGCATGTAGGCGAACATGATCCCCGGCCAGACCCATCCCCCGGTCTCGCGCCGGACGACGGCCAGGGTCGCCACACACTGGGGCGCAAACACATACCAGGCCAGGAAGGCCAGCCCCGAGGCCAATGGCCACTGGCTGGACAGGACCCCTGCGAGGTCGCCCTCCGCGCCTCCCACCGCATAAATGGCGCCCAGGGCGGCGACCGCCACCTCACGTGCGGCCATGCCAGGGATCAGGGCGACTACCATTTCCCAGCTGAAACCGATTGGAGCGAAGATAGGCTCCAGCCAATGGCCTATCCGCCCTGCGGCGCTGTAGGCTATCGCTGGCCCTTCAGCGCCTTCCGGAGCTGACGGCCATGTGGAGAGCGCCCAGACGAGTACCATCAGGGGCAGGATGATGCGTCCGGCCCGGCTGATGAAGGCCCAGGCCTTCTGGCCGAGGTTCCTCAGGAGATTGACCGGGTCAGGGATCTTGTAGTCGGGCAGCTGCATCATGAAGGGCTCGCTGCCGCCCCGCCACAACACCTTGCGGATCACGAAGGCCACGGCCAGTGCAGACAGGATGCCGGCAGCGTAGAGACCGAACATCACCAGCCCCTGCAGGCTGAGGACGCCTCCGACCGTCCGTTCCGGGATCAGGGCACCGATGATCAGGGTGTAGACGGGAATCCGCGCCGAACAGGTCATCAGCGGTGCTGTGAGGATGGTGGTCAGACGGTCCCGTCGGTTGTCGATCACCCGCGTCGACATGATGCCGGGTACCGCGCAGGCAAAGCTCGAGAGCAGGGGGATGAAGGCCCGTCCATGCAGTCCGGCTCCGCCCATGATCCGGTCCATCAGGAAGGCGGCCCGGGCCATGTAGCCGGAGTCCTCAAGCAGCAGGATGAATACGAAGAGGAGCAGGATCTGGGGCAGGAAGACCAGGACAGAGCCTAAGCCCGCGATCAGTCCGTCGACGACAAGACCCTGAATCCATCCGGTTGGAAGTCCGGCGGTCGCCGCCGCGCCAAGGGCCGCGAACCCCGCTTCGGTGAGGTCCTGCAACGGGGCCGCCCAAGCGAAGACCGCCTGGAACATGAGGAACAGCAGGCCGAGCAGGATCACTAGGCCCGCGGCGGGATGGAGCAGAATGCCGTCCAGCTGTCCGGTCAGGGTATCGGGGCGGCTTGGCGGCCTCACGGCACTGCGCATGAGGTCCCGGGCCGCGCGATGCCCATTGCGAACATCCGCCGCCGAAGGCTCGCGCCACAGATCGGGACCCAGGTCGGATGCGCCTGCCGCCTGTGCGGCGGCGATCTCGAGGAGGGTGTCCAAGCCCCGCCGGCGCGTGGCGACTGTGGCTGTCACCGGGGCTCCAAGCGCCCGGGACAGGGCGTCGACGTCGATCTCTATGCCCTGTCGCTCGGCGATATCGATCATGTTGAGCACGAAGACCACGGGCCGCCCCGTCGTCTTGAGTTCGAGGGCGAGCCTGAGGACCAACCCCAGATTGGTGGCGTCGGCGACGCAGAGGATGACGTCCGGCGCCGGTTCACCGGGCAATCGTCCCAGGACGGCGTCCCGGGTGACCGCCTCGTCTGGTGACCGCGCCCTCAGGGAATAGGTGCCCGGCAGGTCCACGATCCGCAGACGACGGCCGTCAGGCAGTTCCGCCAGGCCTTCCTTCTTCTCGACGGTCACCCCCGCATAGTTGGCGACCTTCTGGCGGCTGCCGGTAAGGGCGTTGAACAGGGCGGTCTTGCCGCAGTTCGGATTGCCGACAAGCGCGACTGTGGGGATGGCGGACAGGTTCACGCCGAGGCCTCGGTGAGGATCACGTTCATGGCTTCGTTCCGGCGCAAGGCCACGCGCATGTCGTCGACCCGGACAGCGATCGGATCCCCGCCGATCGGCCCCTCGTGGAGGACCTCGACCCGGGCACCCTCCACGAATCCGAATTCCAGCAGGCGAAGTTCCAGCTCCTCGGGATCCGTCGCTCCTGGGGCCGCGCCCGAGGGACGGCGAACCGCCACAATGACCCCGCAGAAGCCCGGCTGCATATCTCCGAGCCTAACGGCGGATTCCGGAGCCGCCCTGAGGGCGTCACTGGACATGCTGGGAGGCTCCGGCGGCAAGAAACTGCGAATGGTTTTCATCTGGCCCCAGTCGGCGCAATACGCAAGCCCGTCAGAAAACGGATGCAGGCCTCCCGGCGAGGAGATATCACCTGAACCCAGATGCGGGCGTGGCGGAATTGGCAGACGCGCCGGACTCAAAATCCGGTTCCGAAAGGAGTGTCGGTTCGACCCCGACCGCCCGCACCAGTATCCCGCCAGCCCCGTTGAGGGGCTTGGAGCCCCCGGAGTTTAGCCCGTCCATGATGCTTCTTCGGAGTTTCCGCCTTCTCTATGTCCAGGTCCTGGCGGGCATCGTCCTGGGCATCCTCGTCGGCTATGTCTGGCCAGAGACCGGCGTGGCCCTCAAGCCCCTCGGGGACGCCTTCGTCCGGCTGATCAAGATGGTCATTGCGCCGGTGATCTTCTGCACCGTCGCCGCGGGCATTGCCCGCATGAGCGACATGAAGACCTTTGGCCGGCTGGGCCTGCGGACGTTGGTCTATTTCGAGGTGGTCTCGACCCTGGCCCTCGTTGTCGGCCTGGTCGTCGGGCGCCTTGTGAAGCCAGGGGCCGGTTTCAACGTTGATCCCGCCGCCCTCGATCCGACAATCGCCGCCGGCTATGTGGAGAAGGCTTCGCACGGGGCGACCCTTTCGGAGTCCCTCCTGGCGGTGATCCCCGAGGCCTTCTTCGGGGCCTTCTCCGAGGGCAACCTCCTGCAGGTCCTGCTGATCGCCATCCTGACCGGGATCGCCTGCACCCGGCTGGGTGACTTTGGCCGGCAGGCCGCTGATGTCTTCGACTCCGTCTCCCACCTCTTCTTCGGGATCATCCAGGTGGTGGTGAAATTCGCCCCCATCGGCGCCTTCGGGGCCATGGGTTTCACGATTGGAAAGTTTGGCCTCGCGGCCCTGGTCAAGCTGGGCGCCCTCGTGGCGACCTTCTATGCAACTTCCCTCATCTTCGTGCTGGTGGTCCTGGGCATTATCGCCGCCCTGGCCGGCTTCTCGATCCTGAAGTTCCTGCGCTACATCCGCGAGGAGCTGCTGATCGTGCTGGGGACCTCGTCTTCGGAGTCGGTCCTGCCGCAGATGATGCAGAAGCTCCAGAATCTGGGTGCGGGCAAGACGACGACGGGCCTGGTCATCCCGACGGGCTACAGCTTCAATCTCGACGGCACCAACATCTACATGACCCTGGCCACGCTGTTCCTCGCCCAGGCGATGAACATTCCCATCACCCTGGGCCAGGAGTTGACCCTGCTGGGAGTGGCCATGCTGACCTCGAAGGGGGCGAGCGGGGTGACGGGGGCGGGGTTCATCACCCTGGCGGCAACCCTGGCGGTGATCCCGGATATCCCGATCGCCGGCCTGGCCCTGCTGGTGGGGGTCGACCGCTTCATGAGCGAGTGCCGGGCCCTCACCAACCTGGTGGGCAATGGCGTCGCCACCCTCGTGATCGCCAGGTGGGAAGGCGACCTGGACCGCGACCGTCTCCGGGAGGAGCTGGACCGCGGTCCGCCGGTGAGCCCTATAGCGGCATCAGCCGCGGGGGCGGCCGACTGAACGACCTCAGGCCGCAGCGCTGGGCCGGGCCTTGGTGCGCTCGAACCAGGCGAGGACGTTGCCAGCCTCGCCCGGGATGGGCTGGCCAACCTGAGCCCCAAAGGCGAGGAAGGCGAACAGCAGGATGTCCGCGAGGGTGAAGCGGTCGCCCGCCACCCAGGTGCGCCCGGCCAGCAGGCCGTCCAGCCAGATCAGCCGGTCGCGGGCGATGTCCTTGAGTTCCTTTGCGCCGTCCGCGCCTACCAGCTTGATCCGGTTGGCGAACAGGGCCCGGCCCTCTGCGGCGCGGAAGCCGTTGGCCATGGGCTCGCAGATATTGAGGTCGATCCGGCGAACCCACATGCGGGTTTCGGCGCGGTCCTCCGGGGTGGATCCGATCAGGGCAGGGCCCTTGCCCACCTCCTCGAGGTACTCGCAGATCGCCGTGATCTCGGAGATTGTCTGGCCGTTGTCCAGCTCAAGCGCCGGCAGCTGGCCGGATACATTGACCGTCGAGTTGAAGGGCGGCCGGCGGTTCTCGCCGCCCATGAGATCGACCTCCTGCCTGGGGACGTCCATGCCCTTCTCGGCGATGAACATGCGAACCACGTGCGGGTTGGGCCCGACCGAATTGTAGAGTTTCATCCTGTGTCTCCTCTTGTTGCGGGTGATTAGCAGGGCCGCGCCTTCCGCCGTCAAGCCGGACCCGGCGTTAATCACCGGCGCTTGTGGGGACAGGCGTCTCCCGCCTAGTCTCGGTCGAAAGCGGGAGGACCCAAGATGAGCGACCCAACTCTGATTCTGGCCGACGAACCGGCCCCCCATGTCCGGCGCCTGACCCTGAACAGGCCCGAGAAGCGCAACGCCCTTTCCAACGCCCTGCGCGGCGAGCTCTTCGCCGCCCTGGAAGCCGCCGACCGGGATCCGGAGGTGCGGGTGATCATCCTGCGCGGCGCGGGTCCCTGCTTTTCCTCCGGCTATGACCTCGCCGGGGTCGGGGCCCTGCCTTTCCACACCGCCGGTGGCCAGGGCCAGTGGGCGCGACATGTGGTCGAGGGCTGTTTCCGCATGTGGGACATGGCCAAGCCGATCATCGCCCAGGTGCATGGGTGGTGCCTTGCGGGCGGGTCCGAGCTGGCCGTTGCCTGCGACCTCGTCTACGTGGCCGAGGATGCGAAGATCGGATACCCCGCCGTCCGCACCATGAGTCCGCCGGATAACCAGTACCATGCCTGGATCGTCGGCATGCGGGCCGCCATGGAGCTCATGCTCACCGGCGACGCCTTCGACGGGCTCGAGGCCGTTCGCCTCGGCTTCGCCAACCGGGCCTTCAAGGCTGATGACCTCGAAGGCGAGGTCCTGGCCATGGCCCAGCGCATCGCCAGGGTCGACCCGGAACTCGCCCAGCTGAACAAGCGTCTTGTCCACCGGCAGATGGAGGCCATGGGCATGCGCGCCGGCATCCGTGCCGGGACCGACCTGCACGCCCTCGGCTGGCACACCCCCGCCAGCCGTACCTATATGGCGGAGCTGAGACAGGGCGTTACCCAGGCGCTCAACACCCGGGACTCCGCCTTTGGAGATTACCGGACCGCCGACAAGGCAGGGGGCTGAAGTCCCCGCCGGATCAGAACGCGTAGCGGTAACCGAAGATCGGGCCGGCCATGGTCAGGTTGGAGTCCACCTTCCGACCGCGGACTTCGAGAGTGTAGACCCGGACCCCGCCGTACAGGCTTGAGGACTCGTTGAAGCCGTAACTTGCGGTCGCCTGGGCCTGCCAGGTCTTCAGGTTTCCGTCCCCAAGGCCCGCGTAGTCACCGTAGGCCGCCAGGGTCCAGTGCTCTCCGGACCGGACATCGCCGCGTATGCCGATCATGGGTTGCCAGTTGTTGATCTCGTTCTCGGAGGTTTTCCCCGGCTGACCTGGCTGGCTGATGCCCGCCTTAAGCTTGAAGTCGCTGTATCGGGCCCCCGCGAGGAGGTCGATGGACCCGCGGTCGGACTCATAGACGCGACCAAAGCCGGCGATGGTCGCCGCGTTCGTCGAGACAGCAAC
>JBMOEP010000124.1:0-6057 GCA_049314675.1 Phenylobacterium sp. | reverse complement strand
GGGCCCAGCGCAGGGCCTCTCCGGGGGCGGACTTCACCAGGTCGTTCACCAGGGCGACATTGCCCAGGCTCTTCGACATCTTCTCCTCGCCGAAGTTCAGGAAGCCGTTGTGCATCCAGTAGCGGGCATAGGTGCGGTCCCCATCGGTGCCCTGGCCATGGGCGCAGACCCCCTGCGCCCGCTCGTTCTCGTGGTGCGGGAACAGAAGGTCGATGCCGCCGCCATGGATGTCGATGGGCAGGCCCAGGGACTGCTCGATCATGGCCGTGCACTCGATGTGCCAGCCCGGCCGGCCAGGGCCAAAGGGGCTGTCCCATACCGGCTCGCCGGACTTGGAGGGTTTCCACAGGACGAAATCGGCCGGATGGCGCTTGTAAGGGGCGACCTCAACCCGGGCACCGGCGATCATGTCGTCCATCGGGTGGCCGGACAGGGCCCCGTAGTCCGAGCAGGCCTGGGTATCGAACAGGACATGGCCCTCGGCGGCGTAGGCCGAGCCATTGTCCACCAGCCGGCCGATCAGGGCGATGATGGCGTCCATGGTCCGCGTCGCCCGGGGCTGGAAGGTCGGCCGCAGGGCGCCCAGCTCGGCCATGTCGGCGTTGTAGGCGGCCAGGTAGCGGTCAGTGATGACGTCGATGGACACGCCTTCCTCGGCGGCCTTGCGGTTGATCTTGTCGTCCACGTCCGTGACGTTGGCCGCATAGAGCACCGCACCCTCGCCAAACGTCTGGCGCAACAGGCGGAACAGGACATCGAACACCACAACGGGGCGGGCGTTGCCGATGTGGGCGAAGTTGTAGACCGTCGGCCCACAGACATACATCGTCACCCGGGCCGGATCGGCGGGGACGAAGGGCCGCTTGGCGCGGGCCTGGGTGTCGTAGAGCGAAAGGGGCATGGGACGGGTTGGACCTGGTGGAATGCGGCGCGAGGTTGCCCCCGGCGGGGCGGCTCCCGTATACAGTCTGGCCCTCCGGCGGGCCAAGGACTTTGGGGACCCCTCCGATGTCGCTGCGCCGGGACCAGAGGAAGGACGCCATGGCCGCTCCCGCCGACACGAATGCCGCCGCCGTGCCCGTCGGGCTGGAGCCCCTGCGTCGACCGACCCGCGAGGAGGCCATGGAGGCCGTCCGCACCCTCATCGCCTGGGCGGGAGACGACCCCCGCCGGGAGGGCGTTCTCGACACCCCCAAGCGGGTCATCGACGCCTACCAGGACTGGTTCGAGGGCTACCTCCAGGACCCCGCAAAGGAGCTGTCCAAGACCTTCGAGGACGTCCAGGGCTATGACGACATCGTCATGCTGCGGGACATCGAGGTGGAGAGTCACTGCGAGCACCACATGGCGCCCTTCCTGGGCAAGGCCTACGTGGCCTACATGCCGACCAACCGGGTCGTGGGCATCTCCAAGCTGGCCAAGGTGGTGACCATCTTTGCCCGCCGTCTCCAGAACCAGGAGACCCTGACCCAGCAGATCGACTACGCCATCAACGACAGCCTGCGCCCGGCCGGCGTGGCGGTGCTCATCGACGCCGCCCACCAGTGCATGACCACCCGCGGCCTGCACCACCGGCACGTCTCGACCCTCACCACCCAGTTCACCGGGGTGTTCAAGACCGACGACTCCCTGCGCCAGCGCTTCCTGGACTTCGTCAACCGCCGCTAGGAGCCCCCATGACCGCCGACTTCCCTGCGGCCCCGTCGGTGGAGGCGCTGGAGACCGGCGGCATCCTGGCCCCCCGCTTCGGCCCCGACGGCCTGATCGCCGCCATCGCCCAGCACGCCGACACCGGCGAGGTCCTGATGCTGGCCTGGATGAACGCCGAGGCCCTGCGCGCCACCCTGGCCTCGGGCGAAGCCGTCTATTTCAGCCGCGCCCGCCAGGCCCTCTGGAAGAAGGGCGAGACCTCCGGCCAGGTCCAGGTGGTGGCCGAGTTGAGGATCGACTGCGACCAGGACGCCGTCCTGCTGAGGGTCCGGCCGCAGGGTGACGGCGGTGCCTGCCACGTCGGCGCGCGCACCTGCTTCTTCCGGAGCGTGACCCCGGACGGCGCCGGCCTTGTCCCCGTCCCCGGCGCCGGGCCCGACCGCGAGGCCGGCTGAGGCTTGAGCGTTATGCAGGTTCATTGCATAACGGTCGTCTCGGGTCAGGAGGCGCCGGCATGCGGCAGCGGGGTCTTGTGTCCAGTCTTTCTGGGGGATTGGCCTTCGCCCTCGCGCTGGCGGGCACCGCCCTCGCGGATGCGGTCCCCGAGTCCTCCGTCGAGCCCCTGATCGTCACCGCCCGGCTGCGTGCTGAGAATGACCTTACCGCGCCTGTCTCCCTGACGGTGGTCACCCGGGAGACCCTGCGCGCCTCCGGGACCGACGGCGTCGCCGGCCTGGCGGCCCGCATCCCGGCCCTGGGATACAGCTCGCCCAATCCTCGCAACACCGCCCTGACGATCCGCGGCCTTGGCAGCAGCGTGGCGGCGGTCTCCCAGGCCAATGACGGGCTGGAGCCGGGGGTGGGGTTCTATGTCGACGGCGTCTACCGCGCCCGGCCGGCGGCGGCAGCCTTCGACCTTTCGGACCTGGAGCGGATCGAGGTCCTGCGCGGCCCCCAGGGGACCCTGTTCGGCAAGAACACCACGGCGGGGGTGGTCAGCCTGACCACCCGCGCCCCGTCCGCCGTCCTTGGGGCCGACGCAGAGCTGACCCTGGGCGAGTTCGGGTATCGCCGCGCCCGCGCCAGCCTCTCCGGCCCCCTCGGTGACGAGCGGATCACCGCCAGGTTCAGCCTGGGCGGCGCCGATCGGGACGGAATGCTGCGCAGCATAAAACCCGGCGGGCGCAGCAATTCCCTCGGCGCCTTCAACGGCCTGGCACGCCTGAAGATCACTCCGTCAGAGACTCTAAGTATTGATTTATCGGCAGATGCTGCACGCCTTCAGTCCGAATGCTGCACCCAGGTCCCGGTACGCGTGGGCGCGACCCTGAAGCCAGCCAACCGCCAGTTCCCGGCCCTCGCCGCGGCGGCGGGCTACGCCCCCCTTCCGCTGGATCCGAAGGCGCGGATCACCGACATCGACGCCCCCCTGGCCATCGACACGACAGAGGGCGGTGTCCTGGCGCGGATCGAGGCCCGGGCCGGCGTCTTCGACCTGACCAGCCTGACCGCCTGGCGGTTTTGGGACTGGGACGCGGCCAATGACCGGGACTATACGGGACTGTCGATCCAGACCGTCCAGCACATCCCCTCGCGCCAGACCCAGGCCAGTCAGGAGGTCCGGCTGGCGACCCGGGGCGAGGGGCCGGTGCAGGGCGTAGCGGGGATTTTCATCTTTACTCAGACGATTAGGGGTCGGCCGATCTCTGTCTACGGACCGGTGGCCACGGCCTGGCTGCTGGGGCCGGCCCCGACCTATCCCGCGGGCCTGTTGGACGGCTATGGCACGGACGGGCGGACCCGGTTCCTTTCGACCAGCGCAGCGGTGTTCGGCGAGGCCAGCTGGGCGGCCAGCGACCGCCTCAGCCTCACCGCTGGCCTGCGGTTCACCCGGGAGGACAAGTCCGGCCGCTTCGACTCCACCGTCTCTGGCGGCGGGCCGGCGCCTACCGCCTTCCTACAGGCGGCCAAGCTGTCCATCCTGCGGCCCCAGTCCTATTCGGCCAAGGTCGGCGACGGTGCCCTCTCCGGACGCCTCGCTGCCGTCTATCGGCTGACGCCCGGCCTGACGGCCTATGCCAGCCTGGTGCGGGCGGAGAAGTCCGGCGGGATCAACATGTCGGGACTGCCCACCGACGCCCAGGGCCAGCCGGCCCTCACCACGGCCGTCATCCGGCCCGAACGGGTCACCGCCTGGGAGGCGGGGCTCAAGCTGCGTCCCGAGGGGGGCCGGGCCGCTGTCAGTCTGGACGTCTTCGAGACCCGGGTCGGCGACTACCAGGCCAATGTGGTCGATTCCGGCCCCGGCGCCCTGCGCGGCTACCTGGCCAACATCGAGGCGGTCAGATCCCGCGGTGTGGAGGTGGAGGTAGAGGTCCGACCGGTCGAGGGACTGATCCTGGCCGGCCAGGCTGCCCTGACCGACGCCCGCTACCGTTCATACGCCAATGGACCCTGCCCCCTGGAGCGGATCGGCTCCGGGACGACCGCCTGTGACCTGTCGGGCCAGCGCCTGCCGGGGGTGCCGAAGTGGGCCTGGAGCGCGACAGCGGACTATGCCCGTCCCCTGGCCGGAGCGGGCCTGGAGGCCTTCGTCCGCGCCGACGCCAACGGCCGCAGCGACAGCGCTGGCGAGGCGACGGGCTCGGCCTACACGGTGATCGACGGTTCTGCCCTGGTGAACCTGTCGGCGGGAGTCCGACGCCCGGGCGCCTGGGAGGTCACGGCCTGGGTGCGTAACGCCTTCGATGCCGCCTCGCTGACGGCGGTGACCGTCCAGGCGGGAAACTCCGGTCTGGTGCTGGGCGCACCCGGTGATCCGCGCCTTGCAGGCCTGACCCTGAGGCTGGCCTACTGATGGACAGCCCCGACCGGAGACCGACATGACCGCCCGCACGCCCCGTCCTCCCGGCACGCCTCGGGGGCCGCGCAAGCCGCCGCCCATGCCGCCGGAGTTCCAGCCCCGCCGGGGCGGGCCGCCCCTTGAGGCCAGCCTGACCCTCGGCCGACGGGGCAAGGCGATCGTGCCGGCGGCCCGCATCGCCCTCCTGGCCGAAATCGGCCGCCAGGGCTCGATCTCGGCCGCGGCCAACCGGCAGGGGATCAGTTACCGGACCGCCTGGGACGCAGTGCAGGCCCTGAACAACCTCTTCCCCCGCCCCCTGGTCGAGGGCCAGCCGGGCGGCGCCCGGGGCGGAACGGCCAGCCTGACCGCTGACGGGTGGACGGTGCTGCGCGCCTATGAGGGCCTCAATACCGAGATGAAGTGGGTCCTCGGGGCCCTCGAGCTGAGGCTTCGCAGCGGAAAGACCGACTTTGACCCCACCTTCCTGTGGAGCCTGACCATGAAGACCTCGGCCCGGAACATGCTGCGAGGCGAGATCGTCTCGGTCCGCGAGGGGGTGGTGAACGCAGAGGTGGTGCTGGACCTGGGCGACGGCCGCAGCCTCGTGGCCGGGGTGACCCTCGAGGCCGCCCGGGAACTGGGCCTCGCCCCCGGCGAGCCCGCCCTGGCCCTGATCAACGCTGGTGACATCCTGCTGGCGGCCCCGCCCGACCCGGGTGAGCCACCCCTGCGTACCAGCGCCCGGAACGACCTGGAGGGCGTGGTCTCGCGCCTCGAGACCGGGGCGGTGAACGACGAGGTCCACGTGGACATCGGCGCCGGCAAGACCCTGGTCGCCATGGTCACCCACGCCAGCGCCGAGGCCCTGGGCACCCCGGTCCGGGCCCTGATCAAGGCCGGGCACGTCCTGCTGGCGGTGGGGTGAGGGAGCGGGAGTCTGACTGTACGCCGGCACGGTCATATGAAGGCCTCGCTTTGCACGGCTTGAGAAACGTTGGCAAATATGACAACACTGGGAGATGGCGCGGCCAACCCTCAGGACGATTTCGTGGATCAAGGCGGCGCGGAAGGATTTCGAGGCGTTTCCGGCCCGTGCGATCGATCGGGCGCTAGATGCGCTGACGATTATCGCCGATGGCGGAACCCCGGACCTGGCCAAGCCACTGAGTGGACTGGGCAGCGGGGTCTGGGAACTGGCGATCAGAGAACGCGGCGATGCCTATCGGGTCGTCTATGCGCTGCAACTGGGCGACGACGTCTGGGTGGTCCATGCCTTCCAGAAGAAGTCGACAAAGGGAATTTCAACGCCGCGTCATGAGATCGATCTCGTGCGCGACCGGATCAAACGTCTGAAGGAGATGCTGGCGTGAGCGAGCCCGTCCACGATATCGAACTGGTGCGAGGCTCCGGCAATGTCTTTGCCGACTTCGACGCACCCGACGCAAGCCTACGCCAGCTCCGGGCCCTCCTCGCCTCGGAAGTCGTCAAGGCGCTCGACAAGGAGCGGCTTACCGTTCGCGACGCGGCGGCGCGTACTGGCATTGCAGCGGCTGACTTTTCGC
>JBMOEP010000123.1:0-6160 GCA_049314675.1 Phenylobacterium sp. | reverse complement strand
CTGCAAGGATCTGATCGACGGGATCATCGCCGACGCCGAGCAGATCATCCGCGGCCGCCTCGCCAGCTTCGTCTGAACCTCCAACGGAGACCCCCACCATGACCCAGGACCTGACCCGCGCCTCAGCAGCCGAACTTTCGGGCCTCTATGCCGCCCGCAAGGCCTCGCCCGTCGAGGTCCTGGAAGCGGTCCTGGACAAGGCGGCCCGGCTCAATCCGGTGCTCAACGCCCTGCCCCTGATCGACGCCGACGGCGCCCGCGCCCAGGCGAAGGCCTCCGAGGCCCGATGGACGAAGGGCGAGCCCCTGTCACCCATCGACGGGGTCCCGGTCTCGATCAAGGAGTTGATCAAGGTGAAGGGCTGGCCCCTGACCATGGCCAGCAAGTTGACCGACAAGACCCCGCAGACGGAGGACGCCACCACCGTCTCCCGCCTGCGGGAGGCGGGCACCGTGATCTTCGCCTCTAACTCCAGTCCAGAATACGGGTTCAAGGGGGTGACGGATTCGCCCCTCAACGGGATCACCCGGAACCCCTGGAATACCGAGCGGACCCCCGGGGGCTCCTCGGGCGGCGCCGGGGCGGCGGTGGCGGCGGGGATCGGGCCCCTCTCCATCGGCACGGACGGCGGCGGCTCGGTCCGGATCCCGGCGGCCTGCACGGGCCTGGTCGGACTTAAGGCTACCTACGGGCGCATCCCCGCCTGGCCCGCCTCCATGCACGGGGACCTGGCCAATACCGGTCCCATGACCCGCACCACCCGCGATGCCGCCCTGATGCTCAACGTGCTGAAGGGTGCCGACGTCCGCGACCCCCTGGCCCTGCCGCCGACGGACATCGACTTCGTCGCCGGCCTGGACCGCAGCCTGAAGGGGCTGAAGGTGGGCCTGGTCCTGAAGTTCGGCGACTTCTACCTCGACCCCGAGGTCGAGGCGGCGATGCTGAAGGCAGCCGACCGCTTCCGGGCCCTGGGCTGCGAAGTGGTTCCCATCACCCCGCCCACCGAGAACGGCGAGACCGGGCGGATCTTCGTCGCCCACTGGTTCGCCGCCCTACAGCGCCTGTTGCACCTCTACCCCGAGGCGCGGCACGACGAGTTCGACCCGGCCCTCTACGAGCAGGCCAAGATCGGCGCTGGCCTGGATGTGAAGACCATCATGGACTCCCAGGTGCGCCGCCGCGAGATGGCCCACGCCTGGAACCAGGTCTTCGCCGAGTACGACCTGGTCCTGTCGCCAACCATGTCGACCCTGCCCCCGCAGGTGGGGCGGAACACGCCGGACGGGCCGGACGGACGGCCCAACCCCTACTGGACCAATACCGCCATCTTCAACCTGACCCGGCATCCGGCGGTGTCGGTTCCCTGTGGGATCTCGAGCATCGGCACGCCCTTCGGGCTGCAGATCGCCGCCGCCCATTCCCGCGACGACCTGGTCCTGGCCGCCGCCGAAGCCTTCGAGCGCCAGGATCCCCTGGCCTTCCCGCACATGTAAGGAGACGCCCATGGCCGTCTACAACGCCAAGGCCGCCCTGCCGGACGGCGGCCCCGCCCCCTGGGGCGAGCCGGTCCGCATCGCCTACGACCGCCGGGACATCCTGCTCTACGCCGTCGGCATCAACAGCCGGGACCTGAGGTTCATCTTCGAGGGCCACAAGGACTTCGCCGTCTTCCCGACCTTCCCCATCCGGTGGGGCGGTGCCGGGGCCGTCGTGGACCGCGCCGCCATCCCGCCTTCGCCCGGCCCCCTGACCATCGACGCCGAGCGCTATCTGGAGGTGGTCCGCCCCCTGCCCCTCGGCGGCGAGGTCAGCGTGGTCTCGCGCCTGATCGGCGTGAATCCGCGCGGCAAGGGCGCCGGCTTCGTCGAATACGAGAGCGAGGTGCGCGACGCTGACGGCCAGGTCTGCGTGAAGATGGTGTCCGGCTCCTTCCGCCGGGGTGTCGAGCGCCTGGGCGACATCGAGCCCTTCGAGGGGGCCGGAACGACCTTCTCAGCCCCCGTGACCGTCCCCGACCGGGCGCCCGACATCGAGACCGGGGCACACATCCCCGAAAACCAGGCCGACATCTACCGCCTGTCCGGCGACTACAACCCCCTGCACATCGACCCGGAGGCGGCCCGGTTCGGCGGCTTCGACAAACCGATCCTGCACGGCCTGTGCACCTTCGGCCACTGCGCCCACCTGCTGGTCTCGGCCCTCTGCGACGGCGACCCGGCCCGGTTCCGCAAGATCAAGGTCCGCTTCTCCTCACCGGTCCTGCCGGGCGACGACCTGAAGGTCCTGGCCTGGCACGATGGCCCCGGCCGGGCGATCTTCGAGGCCCGGGTCGGGGACCGCACCGTCGTCTCCCACGCCGGGTTCGAATACGCCTGAAGCCGGGTAGGCGGCGTCCTGACCCAGGAGTGACATCAAGGAGATAGAAAACCGTCATCGGACTGTTCCTGTCCGGTCATGATGCGAGGTCATCGTCAGGAGGCAACACTTAAGGGAGCCTCCAATGGTCCAGCGCGATACGTTTTACTCCGACGGCGATGTCGACACCAACCGGACGGGTAATCTGTCGCTCAGCCAGATCGTGGAGGTTCGCTACTCCCGCCGGGCCGCTCTGTTCGGCGGATTGCGCGTCAGTGCAGTGGCATTCCTGGGCACGAGCCTCCTCGCCGCCTGCTCCGACGACAATGGCGGTGACGGTGGCACAGCGGCTGCGATCACGGTGAATGCCGGACAGGACGCTGCAACGACGACAGGCAACCTCATCACCCTCCAGGGTGTCGTCGCCGGATTTGACCCTGCAGGCGCGGCCCCGTTCAGCCAGTTCACCCAGGTTGCAGGACCCAAGGTTGACCTGGTTCGGGCAGCAAACGGCAGTGCGACCTTCATCGCCCCCGCCGTCGCCACGGCAACCCCCCTGACCTTCCGCTTCGAGAGCGGAAGCACGTCGGTGGCCTCGGACGAAGTGACCGTCACGGTCAGCCCGGCGCAGTTGTCCTTCCTGGCGGTGCCAAAGAACCTCGCGGATGTGGTCACTGTCCCAGCGGGCTACGCCGTCACGGTGGTGACCGCGCTTGGAGACCCCATCGCCGCGTCCGTCCCTGCCTTCAAGAACGACGGGACCGACACGAATTACGCACAGCGCATCGGCGACCATGGCGACGCCCTTTATTACTTCGGGCTGAGCACGACCGGTACGCGTGACGACAACAGCTCCATCCGAGGCGTCCTGGCCCAGAACCACGAGAACCTGAGCGTCCAGTACCTGCATCCCAACGGCCCGACCGTCGACGCGAACGGCGCCCGCCCGGCGGCGGAGGCGCAGAAGGAAATCGAAGCCCACGGCGTGAGCTTCGTCGAGGTGCGGGACACCACCGGCAATCGCACCTGGTCCTACGTGAAGGACAGCACCTTCAACCGTATGGTCACGCCCAATACGCCGATGACGTTACATGGGCCCGCGCGGGGGTCGGCGATGATGGTCACGGTCTTCTCCCCATCGGGTGTCGAAGGCCGCGGAACGATCAATAACTGCGCCAATGGGTACACATCCTGGGGCACCCTGATGACCTGCGAGGAAAACTGGAGCGGCTATTTCAGGCGGGACGATTCGGGGGCGGGCTCCGACAACGCCGCCCGTAGCGCCCGCGAGCTGACGGCACTGCGCCGGTATGGCGTGACCAGCAACACGGGCAATTATGGCTGGTCGTCGGCCCAGCCCACGGGCCCGATGTTCGTCCGCTGGGACGCGCGGGCCAAGGGGGCCAGCGCCGCTGCCGACTATCGCAACGAGCACAACCAGTTTGGCTGGGTCGTAGAGATGGACCCCTTCAATCCTGCGTCGACCCCGCGCAAGCGCACGGCCCTTGGCCGGTTCAACCATGAGGGCGCCTGGAAGGGCCGGGTGATCCCGGGTCAGAAGGTGGTGGTCTACATGGGCGACGACGCCCGAGGGGAGTACCTCTACAAGTTCGTTTCAGACGCAGTCTGGCAGGCGAGTGACTCCCAGGTAACCGACCGTTTGGCCATGGGAGACAAGTACCTCGACGCCGGTACCCTCTATGTGGCCCGCTTCAACACTGATGGGACCGGGACATAGCTGCCGCTGGTCTTCGGCCAGGTTCCGACCCGGCCGGCCGTAGGATCTGCTCCCGCCTATGTCTTCGCCGACCAGGCCGATATCCTGGTCAACACCCGGCTGGCGGCGGATGCCGTCGGGGCGACGTCGATGGATCGCCCCGAGTGGACCGCCGTCAATCCCGTCAATGGCGAGGTGTACCTGACCCTTACCAACAACAGCGCCTCCCTTCGGCCGCTGAACGGCACCAACGCCGCCAACCCACGCCATTATGTGGATCCGCGCGGTACCAGTTCCAACTCCGGCAACCCCCAAGGGCACATCATCCGTTTCCGCGAGACGGGCGACAACAACGCAGCGATGACCTTTAGCTGGGACAACTACCTGTTCGGTGCGGACTCCATTGACGCCGGTCCGAACGTCAACATCTCGGGACTGGACGCCTCCAACGATTTCTCCAGCCCTGACGGACTGTGGTTCTCCCGGTCGCAAAATCCGGGTGGGCAGATCCGACCCCTCCTGTGGATTCAGACCGATGACGGTGCCTTCACGGACCGGACCAATAACCAGATGCTGGCGGCGCTTCCCGGCGTCGTGGGTGACGGCAGGGCGCTGACCATCACCAACACGAGCGCCTCGGGGGCAACGGCAACCCAATCGACCATCGCCGGCGCAATCGCCACGCCCGCCACGCTCAAGCGCTTCCTCACCGGCCCGGTCGGCTGCGAGATCACAGGCGTGGACAGCACACCCGACGGACGGACCCTCTTCGTCGGCATCCAGCACCCTGGCGAGAACGGCGCATCCAATGCACCGGACAGCAACTGGCCCCAAAGCCAGTCCGGCGTCCGGAGCGGTCGTCCGCGCTCAGGCGTGGTCGCAGTGGTACGCACCAACGGAGGCGTCGTGGGGCTCTGACGGCCCCCTGACGCTGGGTCATGTTTGACAGGAGGGGCTCGCCTCCCGGATGGTAGGAACAACCACTGGCCCGCAGAGGCTGGTGACCCTCCGGAGAGGAAACCCATGTCCGCCAGCCGCTATCCTCTGATGTTCTCGCCCCTCGACCTCGGCTTCACCAAGCTGAAGAACCGGGTGCTCATGGGCTCCATGCATACGGGCCTGGAAGAGGCCTCCGGCGGGCTGTCGCGCATGGCCGCCTACTTCGCCGAGCGCGCCCGGGGTGGGGTCGGCATGATCATCACCGGCGGCATCTCGCCCAACGGCGGCGCGGGCCCCGGTGCCCGCCTGTCCACACCCGAGGAGGCGCAGGCCCACCGGGAGGTGACCGAGGCCGTCCACGCCGCCGACCCGGACGTGAAGATCTGCATGCAGATCCTGCACACAGGTCCCCTGGCCCACACGCCCGAGGCCGTCGCCGCCTCGGCGGTGCGCTCGCGCATCGGCGCCTTCACGCCCAACGAACTGGACGAGGACGGCATCGAGCAGCAGCTGTCCGACTTCGCCCGCTGCGCAGCCCTCGCCCACCAGGCCGGGTACGATGGCGTCGAGATCATCGGCTCGGCCGGCTATCTCCTGTCGACCTTCCTGGTGGAGAAGACCAACCGCCGGACCGACCAGTGGGGCGGCCCCTTCGAGAACCGCATGCGTTTCCCCGTCGAGGTGGTGCGCCGGGTGCGGGCGGCCGTGCCCAAGGACTTCATTGTCATCTTCCGCATCGCCGCCATGGACATGCTGGAGGGCGGCATGTCCTGGGACGAGGTCGTGACCCTGGCCCGGGCCATCGAGGCGGCCGGCGCCAACATCATCTCCACCCACTTCTGCTGGCACGAGGCACCAGTCCCGACCATCGCCACCATGGTGCCCCGCGCCGCCTTCACCAGCGTCACCGGCCGCCTGCGCGAGGAGGTCGGCGTGCCGGTCATCACCTCGAACCGGATCAACATGCCCTCGGTGGTCGAGGAGGTCCTGGCCCGGGGCGACGCGGACCTGGTCTCCATGGCCCGGCCCATGCTGGCCGACCCGGACCTGGTGAAGAAGGCCGCCGAGGGCCGCGAGGACGAGATCAATACCTGCATCGCCTGCAACCAGGCCTGCCTGGACCATACCTTCACCGGCCGGCTCACCAGC
>JBMOEP010000122.1:0-6170 GCA_049314675.1 Phenylobacterium sp. | reverse complement strand
GGGGACGCTGGAAGTCGTCGCGCGGATCCGGCCGCCCCGAATCGCCGTCGACCTCCTGCCCTGCGGCGGGCGGGGCGAGCGCGAGCCCCGCTGCCAGGGCGAACGTAAGGGCGAGCCCAAGGCCGGGCGCCCGGGAAGTCGCGCGGTCGGAATGCCTCAACATGGTCCTTACCTTCGGTCCTGCAGAGCGGATGTTCGCTCCGACGGTTGTCGCCCCCGTGCGCATAGGATTAGGAAGGTCAAGCTGAACCGGGCTTGAACGCCCACCCCCCCAGGAGGGAATTCGTCCATGCCCGCCCTGCCCCAGGACGTCATCAACTATTGGCGCAACGCCGGCCCGCGCCGTTGGTTCCACAAGGACGCAAGGTTCGACGAGGCCATCCGCCTGCGCTTCGAGCCCGTCCACTTCGCCGCCGCCCGCGGGCAGTACGACGACTGGGCGCTGGAGGCCGAGCCGGCCCTGTCCCTGATCCTCCTGCTCGACCAGTTTCCCCGCAACCTGTTCCGGGACAGCGCCCACGCCTTCGCCACCGACGGCAAGGCCCGGCGGATCGTGCGCCTGGCCCTGCGCCGGGGCTTCGACCTGCAGATCGAGGCCGAGCTGCGCCACTTTGTCTACATGCCCCTGGAGCATTCCGAGGATCTGGAGGACCAGGTCGACTGCGTGCGCCTGATCCAGGCCCTCTGCGCCGAGACCGGCGATGGCGAGATCCTGCGCTTTGCAGAGATGCACCGCGACATCATCCAGAAGTTTGGCCGCTTCCCCCACCGCAACGCCGCCCTTGGCCGCGAGAGCACCCCCGCTGAGATGGCCTTCCTCAACGAGGGCGGATTCGCGGGATGACGAGGGCCTTGCAAGCCGTCTAGGGTCCTCGTGGAGAGACTCACCCATGAACGCCCCCGCCCAGATTGCCGACGACGACACCGCCCGGGAGGCTGCGCCGGCGCTGGAGCAGCCCTACCTCGACCTGCTGGCGGACATCCTGGCCAATGGCGTCGACCGCCCCGACCGCACCGGGGTGGGCACGAGGGGCGTCTTCGGCCGGCAGATGCGGTTTGACCTGTCCCGCGGCTTTCCCCTCCTGACCACCAAGACTGTCCACCGCCGCTCCATCGTGGTCGAGCTGGTCTGGTTCCTGCGCGGCCAGACCAACGTCCGCTGGCTCCAGGAGCACGGGGTCAGCATCTGGGACGAATGGGCCGACGCCGAGGGTGAGCTGGGGCCCGTCTATGGCCGCCAGTGGCGATCCTGGGCCGCGCCGGACGGCCGGGTCATCGACCAGGTGGCCGCCCTCGTCGAGGGGCTGAAGCGCAGCCCCGAGAGCCGCCGCCACATCGTCACCGCCTGGAACCCGGCGGACGTGGACGACATGGCCCTGCCCCCCTGCCACTGCCTCTTCCAGTTCCACGTGGCGAACGGTCGCCTGTCCTGCCAGCTCTATCAGCGCTCAGCGGACGTCTTCCTGGGGGTGCCCTTCAACATCGCCTCCTACGCCCTCCTGACCCACATGGTGGCGGCGGTGACGGGGCTCCGGGCCGGCGACTTCGTCCACACCCTGGGCGATGCCCACCTCTACCTGAACCACCTGGACCAGGCCCGGGAGCAGCTGACGCGCGCGCCCCTGCCGCCGCCCCGGCTGGAGCTGGCGCCCCGGGACGACCTCTTCGCCTTCGAGCCCGGCGACGTGAAGTTCCGAGGCTACAAGGCCCATCCGGCCATCTCCGCCCCCATCGCGGTCTGAGGGGCGTGACCGCGCCCATCCTCACCGCGGGTCCCATTGCCCGGGCCCGCAACGGCGTCATCGGCCGGGCCGGCACCCTGCCCTGGCGGCTGAAGTCCGACCTCGCCCGCTTCCGGGCCCTGACCATGGGTAAGCCGGTCATCATGGGTCGCCTGACCTGGGAGAGCCTGCCCCGCAAGCCCCTGCCCGGGCGCACCAACATCGTCCTGTCCCGGGACGCCTCCTACGCCCCCGACGGCTGCGTGGTCTGCGAGGACTTCTCCGAGGCCGCTTCCATCGGCCGCGAGCAGGCCGAGGAGGACGGCACCTCCGAGGCCTGCGTCATCGGCGGGGCGTCCCTCTTCGCCCTGGCCCTGCAGCGCGCCCGGCGCATCTACCTCACCGAGGTCCACGCCGACGTGGAGGGCGATGTCTTCCTGCCCCCCTTCGACGAGAGCCGCTGGCGCGAGGTCCGCCGGGAGGACCTCCCCGCCGGCGAGGACGACGAGTATCCCGTGACCTTCCGGGTGCTGGAGCGGGCCTGAACCCCTTTCCCTCGCCGCACCCCTCGCCCATAGTCACCCCAAAGCCAAGCTGGGAGGAGACGGGCCATGGACCTGCAACTGATCGCCGAGGACTTCCAGTTTCCGGAAGGCCCCATCGCCATGAATGACGGCTCGGTGATCCTTACCGAGATCAAGCGCCAGACCCTGACGCGGGTGAAGCCCGACGGGTCCAAGGAGATCCTGGTCAACACTGGCGGCGGGCCCAACGGGGCGGCCATCGGCCCGGACGGTGCCATCTACATCACCAACAACGGCGGTTCCTTCGAGTGGCTGGACAACCAGGGCATGACCATCCCCGGCCCGACCCCGCCCTCACATACCGGCGGTTACATCCAGCGCTTCGACCTGAAGACCGGTGCCCTGACCACCCTCTACACTGAGTGCGACGGCCAGAAGCTGGTGGGTCCCAACGACCTGGTCTTCGACCGGCAGGGCGGCTTCTGGTTCTCCGACCACGGCTGCTCGACCCCCGAGGGCCGCAAGTTTGGCGGGATCTACTATGCGAAGACCGACGGCAGCCACATCAGCCGTCAGCGCGACCACCTGATCTCGCCCAACGGCATTGGCCTGTCCCCCGACGAAAAGGTCGTCTACCTGGCCGACACCAACCTCGGCCGGCTCTGGGCCTTTGACGTCGCAGAGCCCGGCGTCCTGGGGCCGCCGGACGGCTTCGCCCCGGGCCGCGTCGTCTGCAACCTGCCTGGCTACCAGCTGCTCGACAGCCTGGCGGTCGAGGCCGGCGGCAAGGTCTGCGTGGCGACCATTATCAACGGCGGGATCACCGCCTTCGACCCGGACGGCTCGGTGGAGCACTTCCCGGTGCCGGACCTGGTCACCACCAACATCTGCTTCGGCGGGGCGGACATGCGCACGGCCTGGATCACGGCCTCGGCCACCGGCAAGCTCTACCGCGCCACCTGGCCCCGGCCGGGCCTGAAGCTCAACTTCAACGCCTGAGACCCGGATGCCCCGCGCGCCGGACGCCCGCGAGCCCCTCATTGTCGCCAGCTTCGAGCTGGCGGCGGAGCGGTGCGAGGACCTGACGCCCCTCGTCTATGCGCGCCTCTTCGGCGAGCAGCCCGAGATGGAAATCCTCTTCTGGCGGGACCAGAACCACCAGATCCGCGGCGAGATGCTGACCCGGGTCATCCAGGCCATCCTCGATTTCGTGGGCGAGCGCCTCTATGCCTCCACCCTGATCCAGAGCGAGGTGGTGGTCCACGAGGGCTATGACGTACCGCCGGAGGTCTTCCGCATCTTCTTCCGCACAGTCCGAGACGCGGTCTGCGAGGTGTGCGGCGCGGACTGGACGCGGGAATGGGACGCGGCCTGGGAGAGCCTCCTGGCCGATCTCGACTACTACGTCACCCACCCCGACCAGGCCACGACCGCAGCCCTGGCCTGAACGGGAAGGCAGAGGGGCCTCAGGACAGGCTGGCCATGGCGGTGCGCTCGAAGTTCATCAGCTCGTCATTGCGACCCTGGTGGATCTTCACCGCCCAGTTCGGGTCCTGAAGCAGGGCCCGGCCCACGGCCACCAGGTCGAACTCTTCGGCCTCCAGGCGCCGAAGCAGGTCGTCGATGGAGGCGGGCTGCGAGGCCTCGCCGGCATAGGAGGCCACGAATTCGCCGGACAGGCCCACCGAGCCCACCGTGATGGTCGGCACGCCCGTCAACTTCTTGGCCCAGCCCGCGAAGTTGAGGTCCGAGCCCTCGAACTCCGGTTCCCAGAAACGGCGCTGGGAGCAGTGCAGGATATCGGCGCCGGCGTCGGTCAGGGCGGTCAGCCAGACCTCCAGTTCCTTGGGTGTCGGTGCCATTTTCGCCGTGAAGTCCTGCTGCTTCCACTGGCTGATGCGGATGATCACCGGATAGTCCGGGCCTACCGCCTTGCGCACGGCCCGCAGGATGTCGCCGGCGAAGCGCGCGCGACCCGGCAGGTCCTTCGAGCCATAGGCGTCTTCGCGCTCATTGGTGCCGTCCCAGAAGAACTGGTCGATCAGGTAGCCGTGGGCACCGTGCAGTTCCACGGTCTCGAAGCCCAGCCGCTTGGCGTCCGCCGCCGCCCGGGCGAAGGCGTCAATGGCGTCGGCCACGGCCTCCTCGCTCATGCCCTCGCCGAACTTCTTGCCCGGGCTCGACAGGCCCGAGGGGCTGTCATAGCCACCCGCCGGGTTCCATTCCGGGTCGCGCGAACGCACCGCGCCCACGTGCCAAAGCTGGGGCCCAATGGCACCGCCCTCGGCATGCACCTCATCGGCAACCCGCTTCCAGGCGGCCAGTTCCGCCTCCCCGTGGAATCGCGGGATGTTGCGGTCGTTCAGCGAGGCGGCGCGGTCCACGCCCGTACCCTCGGTGAGGATCAGCCCGACTTCGGCGGCGGCCCGCCGGCGGTAGTACTGGGCCACCTCCTCGGTCGCCACGCCGCCGGGTGAGAAGGACCGGGTCATGGGTGCCATGACCAGGCGGTTCTTCAGGTTCAGGCCCTTGAAGGACCAGGGCTGGAAGAGGGCTTCGGCGGCCATGGGCGGCATCTCCTGCGTCGGGCCCGCTGCGGCGGACCCCGGTTTCAGTGTTTCGGGGCGACCTTATGCACGGTCCCTGCGCCGGCGTCAGGCGAAAATCAGGGGTCAATCCGAGGCGAGGTCGGCTTGCATTTCGCCATCGCCTTCGTCATGTTCTGAACAATGCTCAAATTGACCGCGGCCGCCTTTCGCCGCGTCGCGCCGGATCGAGGAGTTTCCCATGAGCGACGGAGCCGTTGACCTGAAGGCCGAGGCGCGCGCCCGGGCCTATTCCATGCCCCTCGAAGACATCAATGTCGCTGACCCCGAGCTCTTCCGGACCGACACCCAGTGGCCCTATTTCGAGCGCCTGCGGAAGGAGGACCCGGTCCACCTGCACCCGGCCGAGCACCATGAGAACGGCGCCTTCTGGTCGGTGACCCGGTACAACGACATCATGGCCGTGGACACCAACCACGGGGACTTCTCCTCCGAACCATCCATCACCCTGGCGGATCCGACGGACGACTTTACCCTTCCCATGTTCATCGCCATGGACCAGCCCAAGCATGACATGCAGCGCAAGACGGTCAGCCCGATCGTCTCGCCCCAGAACCTGCACCTGATGGAACCCCTGATCCGTAGCCGGATCCAGGGCACCCTCGACAACCTGCCCATTGGCGAGCCCTTCGACTGGGTGGACCGGGTCTCCATCGAGCTGACCACCCAGATGCTGGCCACCCTCTTTGACTTCCCCTTCGAGGACCGCCGCAAGTTGACCTTCTGGTCCGACGTCGCCACGGCGGACAATTCGTCCAAGCACTTCAAGACCGATGACCCGGAAATGGAGCGTCGCGGCTACCTCTTCGAGTGCGTGGACTATTTCACCCGGCTCTGGAACGAGCGGGTCAACGCCGAGCCCAAGGGCGACCTCATCTCCATGCTCGCCCACGGCGAAGCTACGCGGAACATGGACCGCATGGAGTACCTGGGGAACCTGATCCTGCTGATCGTCGGCGGCAACGACACCACCCGTAACTCCATGACGGGCTCGGTCTACGCCCTGAACCAGTTCCCGGACCAGTTCGCCAAGCTCAAGGCCAACCCGGACCTCATCCCCTCCATGGTCTCCGAGACCATCCGCTGGCAGACCCCCCTGGCCCACATGCGCCGCACCGCCCTGCGGGACGTGGAGTTGGGCGGTAAGACCATCCGCAAGGGTGACAAGGTCGTCATGTGGTACGTCTCCGGCAACCGGGACGAAGAGGTCATCGAGAACCCCAACAGCTACATCATCGACCGCGAGCGCCCGCGCCAGCACCTCTCCTTCGGCTTCGGCATCCACCGCTGCGTCGGCAACCGCCTGGCCGAGCTGCAGC